>DINM01000102.1:6066-6417 GCA_002423675.1 Verrucomicrobia bacterium UBA5540 | reverse complement strand
TTTGCCGCAGGATTCATCTACGGTGAATTCAAGATAGAACTTGGTGACGTCGATCATGCAGTCGTCTTCGTCCATCACAATCATCCCGCCGGAGCCCATCATCGAGCCGATCTGCTGGAGGGTTTCGTAGTCGATCGGGGTGTCGAGGAATTCCGCGGTGATACAGCCGCCGGACGGACCGCCGGTCTGGGCCGCCTTGAATTTCTTGCCGCCAGCGATACCGCCGCCGATGTCGTAGATGATGTCGCGCAGGGTGGTACCCATCGGGACTTCGATCAGACCGGAGTTGTTGATCTTACCGGTCAGTGCGAACACCTTGGTGCCTTTGGAGGTTTCGGTGCCGATGCTGCT
>DINM01000102.1:5443-5828 GCA_002423675.1 Verrucomicrobia bacterium UBA5540 | reverse complement strand
CCGCCGCGGCCGCGCAGGCCGGAGTCCAGAATTTCCTGCACGACGGTATCGGGTGTCATGTCGAACAGCGCTTTTTCGAGCGCGGCGTAGCCGTCGCGGGCGATGTATTCGTCGATGATTTCCGGATTGATCACCGCGCAGTTGCGCAGAACGATGCGGAGCTGNNGGGTACAGCCGACACATTTTTCGGCGTCAATGCTGTAGGTGAGCATGTTCTTGCATTTACCTGCCGGACATTTCTTGTCTTCGATGTGCGCCCGGTATTCCTCTTCGAAGTACTTCATGGTGGACATGAAGGGATTGGGCGCGGTCTGGCCAAGGCCGCAGAGCGAGGCTTTGCGCATGGCGTGGCCGATGTCTTTCAGTTTCTGCAAATCGTCCGGCT
>DINM01000102.1:5017-5262 GCA_002423675.1 Verrucomicrobia bacterium UBA5540 | reverse complement strand
GCGTAGGTTTCGACGTTATTGATGACGGTCGGTTTGCCCCACAGACCTTTGACGGCCGGGAAGGGAGGGCGCGGAACCGGCATGCCGCGCTTGCCTTCGATCGAGGCGAGCAGGGCGGTTTCTTCACCGCAAACAAATGCGCCGGCACCGAGACGGATCTCGATGTCGAAGCTGAAGTCGGTGCCGAGAATATTGTCGCCGAGCAGGCCGTATTCGCGGGCCTGTTTCATGGCGGTGTTCAGACG
>DINM01000102.1:0-4893 GCA_002423675.1 Verrucomicrobia bacterium UBA5540 | reverse complement strand
GTTTGCGGTAGAAGCTGATGTCGCTGGAGCGCGGGTCGTTCGCCGCGTTTTCTTCTTTATAAAGAAGGCGCTCGACCTGGCGGCCTTTGACGATGTGCTCGGCGATGATCTCGTGCGCGTCTTTCGGGCCGACTTTCACATAGAAGCTTTCGTCGGGCAGGATCTTGACGATCGGGCCTTGTTCGCAGAAGCCGAAGCATCCGGTTTTCACCAGCTGCACTTCCGTGTCGACACCGGCGGCTTTAATTTCTTTTTCCAGCGCCTCGTAGAGGGCTTTGCCTTTGTNNGTACCCGCGCAGACCAGAATATAGTTTTTATAGGCCATGATTACATCCCTGCGGTTTTAATGATGTCGGTGGAAGGTTTGTCGAAAATATGGTCACTGACCAGCGCCTTGCCGATCAGGTGTTCCTGAACGATTCGGCGGGCGGTTTTTTCGTCGACATTGCCGTACACCACGTGCGGCATGTCGTCGCAGAGCACTTCGACGGTCGGCTCGGAAAAGCAGAGGCCCATGCAGCCGGTTTGCTTGACGGTGACATCGCCGATGCCTGCTTTGTTCATCTCGTCCAGAAACGCGTCAAAGACGGCTTTGGCGCCTGCGGCGATTCCGCAGGTTCCCATTCCAATGACCACTTCGGCGCGTTTGCCGGAGGCATCGCGCTGAGTCATCGATTTTTTCTTTTCGTCGCGCAATTTGCGCAAATCATCCAGTGTCAGTTTTGCCATAGATTATCCTGCCTTTCNNAGCATAGGTTTTCAGCAGCGTCAGCGAGCCGGCGTCGTCCAGACCGCCCAGCGCCTCTTCCAGTTCGCCACGCGAAAGCGTGTAGCTTTCGCCGTTCAGCGAACGGATGATTTTCATTTCACCGTTTTGCATCAGCGTCAGCATCATCGCGGCTGTGCCGGCGAAATCGCCGAGCGGCGGCAGATCCAGATGCTGCGCCTGCGCGCGAAAACGGATGACGGTGCCTTTTCCTTCCTGTGATTCCACCGTGGCTTCGCCGCCGGCGGCCTCCGCCGTTTGGAACAAAAAGGGCAGGCCGAGGCCGACGCGGCGATGCGCGTGCTTCTGTCCGTCGCTATAGAACGGATCCGTTGCTTTCGCCTGTGTTTTGCGGTTCATTCCTTTTCCGTTGTCTCTCACTTCAAATTCAACCCATTCTGCGGTTTCACGAAAATTCAGTGCAATTTCCGTGGCATCTGCTTCGACGGAATTCTGAATCATGTCCGTCATCAGATCGCATAATGTCGCATGCACTATTTACCCCGTACTTGATCCAGAATTTTTTTAAGTTGTGCGATTTTCACGTTACCGAACACCTCGCCGTTGACGGTCATAACCGGAGCGAGACCGCAGCAGCCGATACAACGAACGGCTTCAACGGAGAATTCGCCGTCCGGCGTTACCGTGTTCAGACCGACGCCGAGCTGGCGCTCGAGTTCAAGGATCAGATCCTCGCCGCCTTTAAGGTAGCAGGCGGTGCCCATGCAGACAGCAATCTGGTTGCGGCCGGGCTGGGTGAGTTTGAACAGGTGATAGANNGATAGAATGTAATCACGCCGTAGATTTTGGCAACCGGCACATCCAGTAGATCCGCCACTTCAAACGCGATTTCACGGGGAATGAATCCGTAATGCTCCTGCACTTTATGCAGAACCATAATCAGGTTGCCCTGTTTATTTTTCCATTCTTTGATGAAGTTGATCAGTTCCACCGGTAATTTTTTCTCAGACATGGGTTCCTCCAAAATTTAGCCGAAAGGGTACTGCCTCTTAAAAATTCTACAACTAAAATTGTGATAATCGGTTACTTTAAATTCAATATAGATAATAATATTGACATTAAAATGCCGATATGTGTAAAAACATGTGAATTTAGTAACAAAAAGGAACTGCGATGAAAACACAGTCTGCGGTTATTGATCGTCTTCTCAAGTACCGGGATGTTATGCAGAAAATGAAAGGAATGGGGTTTGTCAGAGTATTTTCCGACAATCTGGCCGATGCAGTCGGCGTATCGCCTTCTTTGGTTCGCAAGGATTTTTCCATTTTCGGCCTCTCGGGAAATAAGCGGGGCGGCTATCAGATTGAAGAACTTATTGTCCGTCTGAATGTAATTCTGGGCAAGGATCGAAAGNNAGAAAATTATCATTATCGGATGCGGAAAAATGGGGCGGGCGCTGATGAATTACAACGGGTTTCCAAGGGTTGGAATCCGCGTAGCGGCCGGCTTTGACAGCGATCCTTCCATTTTGGACGATGCGGCTCCCATTCCAATTCTGCACATCAGTAAAATCAAAGATTTTATTGCCGAAAAAGGGATTCAGGTGGGGATTCTGGCGGTGCCGGAACCCTCGGCACAATCCATTATTGATTCCCTTAAAAAAACCTGTATCAAAGGCGTTATTAACTTTGCCCCGGTTTCATTGCGCAGTTCGGATAACTTTTTGATCCAGAACATCAACGTGGAACAGGAAATCGAAAATATATTTTATCAGATTCATTTTTCTGAAGAGGCGGCATCTGTTGCCGAGGAAACCCCATGAAAAAATTAAAAGCCGTTATTAAAACACTGGATGCCGAAGTCGTGAGCGCACCGCCCGGCTGGGAAGAGCATGAGGTGCAGCACGTGTTTGTCTCAGACCTGATCAGCGATATTCTGGTTTCCGATGGAGAGTGCGCACTGTTGTTGACCTCGCTGCTGTCCGATCAGGTATTGCGCACGGCGGATGTGATCGGCGCATCAGCGGTTATTCTGGCGGATCGCAAGCATATCCCGGCATCNNCCCTGCCGCTCTTTCACACCCGGCTTCCGAAATTTGAATCGTGTATCCGGCTGGGTCGCCTGTTGGAGTCTCAATGAATCCGGTACCTCAACCGTCCGAGGAAATGTCGCTGCGAATTCAGGAACTGGGCGGCAACCTGAAAATCCGTGATGTCATGACGCGCAAGGTGTTTGCCGTCACGCGGCACTGCACCATGCGCGATGTGCAGACCATCATGAAAAATAATGCCATCAGCGGGGTGCCGGTGGTGGACGACCGTCACGTAATCGGTCTGGTCAGTGTGCATGACATCATGAACGCCTATGAGCAGGGCTGGATGAAAGACCCGGTCTCAGATCATATGACTACCGGTGTACGAACCATGTCGGAGGAGCAACCGCTTTCCATGGCCATGTCGGCCTTCAGCAAATTCCCGTACCGGCGCTTTCCGGTGGTGAACCGCAATAATGAGCTGACCGGCATGGTCACGCTGCGAAACATCAACATGGCGCTGATTCAGGAGCTTTCACGCCAGCTCGACGCAATGGAAACCCAGGGTGGTCGCATCACCCCGGCTGCGTCATCCGAAAACTGCATCTTTTACCGGATCTACCGTCTTACGCGATACGACTTCGAAGCGGGCGGCAAAGCCTCAGCGGAACTTCGCGAGCAATTGCAGGCGCGCGGCATCTCGCCGAAAATAATCCGTCGCGCAGCCGTCGCCTCCTATGAACTTGAAATCAATATCATTGCCCATTCCTTTGGCGGAACGTTGACNNAACGTTGACGATCTATGTGGACAAAGACCGCGTGCGCATCACGGCCAACGACTTCGGCCCCGGCATTCGGGATATTGAACAGGCCATGACGGAAGGATATTCCACCGCCACCGACTGGATCCGCTCGCAGGGATTCGGCGCCGGAATGGGGTTGCCGAATACGAAACGGCTCTCTGATGAATTTGTCATCCAGTCCGGTGTGGATATGGGCACGATGATTAAATCGATTGTTTATCTCAACCCCCAGGAGAACCCGAATAATGAAAGCCAGTGAACTGAATTTCCAAGGTTTGGAATGCATGCAGATTGCCGACACGGAAATAACCGGCGGCTACACCTCCGATCTGCTCAGCGACGTGATGGCCCATCTGAAAGAGGGCGATGCACTCATCACCATTCAGGCACATAAAAATACCATCGCCGTTGCCTCGCTCACCGGCGCTTCTGCTGTCATTTTCTGCCACAGACGCGATGCAACGCCCGACGTGCTCGAGGCAGCCGCCAAAGAAAACATCGCCGTTTTCATATCATCCGGAAGCCAGTTTGAAACCACCTGTGCTCTGGCGAATGCCCTCCAACAATGAAAAATACCATTTTCATCTTTCATCATTCATAGTTCATCTTTCGCCATGAACGCTCGAATCGATCTTCACATTCATTCCTGTCTTTCGCCGTGTGCCGCGCTCGAGATGTCGCCGCGCGAAATCGTTCGGCAGGAGAGAGAGGCCGGAATCGACTGTATCGCGCTCACCGACCNNTAGCTGTATTGAAAATCTCCCGGCCTTTCATCGGGCGTGCGCTGAAGCCGGCATGGCCTGCCTCTACGGACTTGAAGTCTCAACCTCCGAAGAAGTTCATGTCCTCTGCCTGCTTGATGATTTGGAACGCGCGCTTGAGTTCGGACGCATGATCTACACTCATCTCCCGTCTGTACCCAACGACCCGAACCGCTTCGGCGAGCAGCCGGTCGTCAATGTGAATGAAGAGGTCGAATACTTTGCAGATAAACTTCTGAACATCGGAACCGACATTTCATTTTTCGATCTCGTACCGATGGCGCTTAAGGCCGGTGCGCTTTGCATTCCCTCACACATTGATCGTCCCATGTGCGGAGCCATTTCTCATCTCGGCTTTCTGCCCGACCTGCCGTACGACGCCGTTGAGGTAGTAGGAGAGGTTGATCCGGCTATCGCGCGCCGCTGGCCGGTTGTTCGCTTTTCGGACGCGCATCATCCCGATCAGCTCGCTCGCCGTTTCACCGAAGTTGAAACCGACGCCTTCACCGTTCCGGCCCTGCGTGAAGCCTTCCAGCGCCTGCTCGTAAAATAATTTTTCCAAACATTGGA
>DINM01000012.1 GCA_002423675.1 Verrucomicrobia bacterium UBA5540 | reverse complement strand
GGTCTAACCGGCGGCGACGACAGCCTCTTCATGAGCGCGCTCAACTGGCTGATCGACCGCGAACAGTTAATGGCCATCGCGCCAAAAACGGTGGACGACACCCGTCTGAAACTGACGCGTGAAAAAGTCCGCATCCTCTTCTGGAGTACTGTCGGGCTCATTCCGGCGCTGGCNNTTGGCACAGCACTCTGGTTCCGGAGAAGAAAGTAGCTTCATGAAACGCAAAACGACCAACTGGATTCTTTTAATCGGCGCTGTACTCCTCGGCGGCTTTATTCTTATTTTTGAACGCGGCAGCGAAAACTCCCAACAACATGAAGCGCGCACCCGGACCGTTTTTTCCGTCTATCCCGACAGTATCGAACGCATTCTGCTGGAGCGCGGCGGCGTGCAGATTGAATGCACCAAAACCCACGGCATCTGGCGGCTTACTAAACCGGCCGATGCCCCGCTTGATTCCGGACTGGTCAAAAAAATGATCAACGGGCTTGCACATGTAGAACGCGGCGAACTCATCACGGCCAAAACATTAAAAGACCGGAACCTCACCCCGGCCGACTACGGCTTCGACGCGCCGCGCGCACAGATCACCTTCAAAAACAACCGCGGTACCTTTACCTGGCTGATCGGCCGAGACGCGCCGGTCGGCAAAACGCTCTACGTGATGAGCGAAGGCAGCGGCGACATCATTTCCGCCCCGCAGACCCTTCTCAACTTGATCCCGCAGGATCCATCGTGGATCCGCGACCGCACCCTCTTCTCCGGCGAAACCGCCGCCGTGCGCGGACTCGATCTGCGCCGACCCGGCGGATTTCTCCAGTTGCGCCAACCGGACAACAACGGCTGGGTTCTGCAGCAACCACACACCGGGCGCGCCGATAAACAGGCCGTACACGCGCTGATCGAAAAAATATTTTCCGGACACATCACCGACTTCATCAGCGATGAAAAAACCGATCTGACCGCCTACGGCCTCGAAAAACCGGCCTACGAGCTAACCTTGTTCACTCAGGATGAGCGCACTCAGACCCTGCTGGTCGGCAAGGCCGTCCCGGACAAACCGGACGCCGTCTATGCCAAACGAGTGGAAAGCGACAGCGTCTTCACCGTGCCCGAAGATTGGATCAAGGAATTTAAAATCAANNTGTGCTCGATCAGCCAATGGATCGCCTCAGCGCCATACAACTCACCTGCGCCGAGCAACAGATTGAACTCAACAGCATCAGCAACCAGTGGCAGATCACTCGCCCCGTTCGCTGGGGTGTCGATTCGGCCCAAATCAACCAGTTACTCAAAGCGCTCAGCGGTGCGGAAGTCGAAGAATTTGTGGACGAACCATCCGCCGCACAGACCGAACAGATCAAAACTGCGTCGTGGGTCGTTGTGCTGACCTCGGAAGACAAAACCAACACCTTGCATATCAGCGCAGCCGCCACCAATGACCTCCGACTGGTTCAATATAACGACGAATCCACTCTATATGCGACGGACAAGCGGATCGTTCGCGATGTCTTTGTGGAGCCTCTTTTCTATCGCAGCCGCCTTGTGCTCGAAGTTAATCCGGCACAAATTCAAAAAATCACCGTGAAGACAGGAAAAACAGAACAGTCCGTCCTGAAAGCTGAAGATGGCACCTTTACCGCTGACGCGCCGACCCATCAGGTCAGTGCCAAAGCTCTGACCGATATCATGTGGGCTCTCAACGACCTACATGCAGACCGGTATGTCGATTACAATCCGGTCTCTCTCAAACCCTACGGGCTTGATGTTCCTCAGACCGCCTTGACCGTTACCCTCAGCGACACCAATGTCGTTGGACGCATCGTCCTGCTCGGCAGCAAAACCGAAAACGGACGCTTTGCCATGATCCAGGGTCAGAACATTGTTTTCGTCGTTTCGGATCAAGTTGCCCAAACGCTCACCACTGAACTGACGGTGCCCCTTGAAAAACAAACAGAAATCCCCAGCCAACTCTGATCCGTGCCCCGCTCATCCGGGCCGGCTCCGCCGGCGAATNNAATTCTCCGTCTAACGGGATTTGCTCTGTTGCTGTCCACCCTGCTGATCCTTTTTTCTCTGCTGGTCGTCGGCCTCCCTCCCGATCTAACCAATCGCATCACCGCCCAGATACAGGCCGCAGGCATTCCGCTACAGGCCCAGTCGATCCATCTTTCAACCCATCGCGGATGGGTCCTCAAAAAGGTCCGGCTCTACAGCACCTCGCCGGACGACCTTCAGCCGCTGCTGCGCGCCCAAAAGATCTATATTCTGTTCTGGCCCGTCGACTGGAAAAATCCGATTCACGGAGGCTGGCATATTAAACTCTATGCCAAAAATATGAGCGTCTCCCTCGGCCGCCCGTGGGAAAGCGTCCTGCCGAAAGACCATCCGTTCCGTATCGTCAACCGGCTGGAAGCCTCGCTCACCGCCGTGCCCGGACACCTCCGTGTTGAAACCGCCGCGATGGATTGGGGCGGCATCAACATCCTTGCGCACGGTAACGCCCTCTTCACCGAAAAGGGAGAAACTGCACCGACCCGTGATTTTCGTCGTCAGGCCGCCAAAGCAGCGGACGCATTGAGTAAATTGAAATGCGCAGAGCCTCCACAACTCAATCTGGATTTCAACATCAACACCCTTCAACCGGAAGAAACCTCTCTGGACGCCACCCTATCAGCCAAAGAACTCGTCTGGCGCGACTGCACCTATCAGCACGTACGTGGTACACTCACCTACCACGACTCCAACTGGAAACTGGCCTCTCTCGAGCTGAACCAATCCGATAGCGAAAAACTGGTCCTTCATGGTGAATTCGATCTCCTCAGCAACAAGGCTCAAGTCTCCGTCGAAAATACACTGTCTGCCGCTGACCTCTTCAACCTGCTTCCGGAAGAAGCGCAGTCCGCCGTCGCGCAAACCGGCATCAAACCCTACGGCAGCTTCAACTTCACTGCTTCGGCGGGTCCGGCCCCCATCAACCAACTGGCCGAAACAGCGAAACTTGACCTCCGGAAAGCGCAGCTCACGCGGGACGACATCACGCTCGACCCCATCGCCCTTCATCTCACGCGCAACGGCAACCGGATCGAAATCAACAACATCACCGTGCGCGCCAACGGCGGACCTCTCACCGGAAGCGTTGACATCCATCTGGATTCCAAAGCCTGGACCGCCCGCATACAGGCGCAATGCGATCCGGCAATTGCAGGCGCGTATGACGAAGACCTTCGGGAATAAGTCACCCGCTTCCGCTTCCCCGACGAACAGCCGAAAGCCGATCTAATCATTTCACAGGCCGGACCGGACGAATCGCTCGTGATGTCCGGCATGCTGTCCGGCAACAACTTCACCTGCGGCGGCGTACCGATCGGCCATCTCGAAACCTCCATGATCTACTCCAACCATGTGGTCGATCTCACCCCGATTCATCTGAGCCGCTCCGACGCGCAGTTCGACGGCAGCGTACAGGTCGACTTCACTCGCCGTCTCGGACTTTTCAATGCAACCAACAGCTTTCCACCTGCCGACATCGCCCGCGCGCTCGCCCCGGACGAACACACCGTCCTCGAACAGATCCGTTGCGACGGACCTATCTATGCCGCAGGCCGCGGACAGGTAGACTACCACAGCTGGACAAACCACACCTTCAAAGGGACCTTCCGGGCGGACAAGATCGGCTTCGGAAAACTGCAAGCCGCACACTTCGATGCCGATGTCGAAGCCCGCGGCACACAGCTGACCTTCACCAACGCCAACGTTCAAGTATACGGAGGACTCGCGAAAGGCTTCGCTGACTTTGATATCCACCTTCAAGATGGCTCCGCTCCCTATCGCATCAATGCCCGGCTATCTCAGATGAATCTCGCGCAAATGCTCAAACAGCTTTCTTCCGGCGACTATGGCCGCACGCGAGGGACGCTCTCCGGTGCATTCGAACTCTCCGCCGATGCCAAAGCCGAATTCTGGAAATCGGTGCAAGGCGACGGCCGGATTAATATCAAAGACGGATATCTGGCAGACGTCCCGTTCCTCGGTGGATTTTCGCGTCTCATCCAGTCCGCCTTCGCCAGTTTCACCCTCTTCTCCCTCACCTCGTTCTCGGCCGACTACACCCTGCACGACAACACCATCTGGAGCGATAATGCACAGCTCGGCGGCGCGCTGCTAAGTGCCCGTGGACGCGGCAGTTATTCGCCAAAAACCGGCCTCAACTTTGTCGTCTCAGCCGAACCGTTCCGTCCGACAAACAGTGAAGACAAAGAATGGTATCAGCTGAACCGCTGGGCGGCGGATGCCCTCAAAGAAGGCGCCGCACCTCTTCTGAAACTGTTTGAATTTCAGCTCTCCGGATCGCTCGACAAACCCGAATGGCGCTTCGTCAATTTGCCAAAAGAAGTTTCCGGCATCCTCGGTAAGGGGAAATAAAAAAGTTCCAAAGCTCGGAAGATTTTTTTCCAGGCACTGGAACTTTCGTTCCGGTTTTTTCCAACCATTGAAAAAACTATTTTTTCCAAGACCGGCTGNNGTTCGGGCGGTACGGATTCGCCGCGCGCTTTTCGTCGCGCTTCGCGGGATTGCCGACCCCGGCCAGCGAGACGCTGACGCGGCGGCCTTCAAAATCCACGAGGCTCTTGGCAAAGCTGTCAATCACCGCCTGCGCGGCATCGCGCGGCACTTCAAAATAGGACTGCATGTGCGTGATGTTGATCCGTCCGATTTCCACGCTGCTGGCGCGGTCGGCGACATTCACCAGATTCATCAGCTGCTTGGGTGCCAGCCGGTTGGCTTTGCCGACATTCATGCAAAGTTCCACCATTCCGCCTGCGGCCGTCTGCTTTTTGCGCGCAGCGTGTCCGCCTTCGCGCATCGACTCGGCATTCAGATCAGGCTCTTTGCTGTAGTAGTCGAGCAGACGTTGCAGCTCAAGCGAAGCAAAGCGACGCAGAAGTTCTTCGCGCGAAATGCCTTCGAGACTCGCGCAGAGTTTCGGCAGAATTTCGTCGATCACACCCGGCTTCGGATTGATCTGACTCAGACGCTCCATCAGAGCGAGCAGACGCGCTTCGCAGATATCTGCGCCGGTCGGCACAGAACGCTGTACAAATTTGCGGCCAAGCTGTTTTTCAATTGCTTTGACCTTGTTGTGCTCGCGCATATTGATCAGCGCAATTGAAACACCGGTTTTGCCGGCGCGGCCGGTGCGGCCGCTGCGGTGGGTGTAGCTNNGCTTCATCACACGGTCACGTTGCTGCTGCGTCAAATCGCCGTGCAGCGACTCCGATTTATAGCCGTCTTTGCCAAGATGGTCGGCGATATCCTGCGTTTCCTGACGCGTGCGGCAGAAAACAATCCCGTACATATCCGGGTAAAAGTCGGCCAGGCGCTTCAGCGCGCGGTAGCGGTCTTTGGCATGAACCACCAGAAATTCGTGGCTGACATTTTCGGCACCGGCGTTGCGCGTGCCAACCGTGATCTCTTCCGGATCCTTCATGTACTTTTTGGCAATCGAAGCCACTTGACGCGGCATCGTCGCGGAAAAAAGAAGGGTCTGCGCGCCGCCCGGCACTTCCGAAAGAATCGCTTCAAGGTCTTCTTCAAAGCCCATGTTCAGCATTTCGTCCGCTTCATCGAGCACGACGCGTTTGATCTGCGAGAAATCGGCGCGTTTGCGGCGCAACAGGTCGACCATACGGCCGGGCGTGGCCACCACGATATCGACTCCGCGCACCATTGCTGCCAGCTGCGGCTTAATGTCGGCTCCGCCGTAAACGGCCAGCACTCTTACACCACGCACACAGGCAGCAAAATTTTCAAGATCACGGGCAATCTGCATACACAGCTCACGCGTCGGACAGAGAATCAGCGCCTGCGGCGTTTTGATTCCGGTGTCGAGCATCTGGAGCACCGGCAGGCCGAACGCGGCGGTTTTGCCCGTACCGGTTTGAGCCAGCGCGACCAGATCGCGACCGTTATTCAGGATTGCGGGAATGACAGCGGCCTGAACCGGTGTCGGACTTTCGAACCCAAGGCGGGAAATGCCTTCGAGAATTTCGGGACGGAGTCCCATATCAGCAAACTTCATATACAAGTCCTTGGAATGATGGATTAACGGATCTATAGATTACTGGGATAACGAACGGCAGAGGGTAGGATTCGTTCGAAGGCAAAACCCATCTGCCCCAATTATCCCGTGCTCCATCAATCCAACATTCCAGCCCCTTTTTCTGAGGGGAGGCGGAGGATGGACGTCATCCGTCCGAAGAGCAACTTAATTGTTCAGGAGATTTTTTCACCTGACAGTTGAGCCGCCCGCTGAGGGCAGCGGGCCTACAAACCGGACTGTAGGCCGGGTGCCCTCACCCGGCGTGAGCATTTCAAGGATTAAACGCTTGTCGGCGGATGGGCGGCGCAGATATATTCCGAACCTTCTTTTCGGGGCGGTAGCTCAATTGGTAGAGCGCCACGTTCGCAACGTGGAGGTCGGGAGTTCGATCCTCCTCCGCTCCACCATTTTTGATCTGTTAGAAAATCGAAATCGACAACCCAAGCCGTCATCAAAGGGGTAGCCATGTACGAGATACTTGATGTCTTAAAACTCATTTCGAGATTCGCATATGTAATTCAGTTCGGGCTTATTTTCGTTTGGATTACAGGCTGGTATATCCTTTATCAAATGACGCGACTTCATTTTCTGAGGCTTCTCATTGTCGGCGATGTTTTTTACGCAATGGAGTGGGTTCTGCAAAATAGCGGACACTTCATTGGGCCCACGACACACACCGTGAACGTAATTTTTGTTTTCACGATTCTTGTTCTCCGAATTTTAGCGACAGGCTTTATTGCAACCGGAGCCTGTCTTGGACTTCGGTATCTTCAGAAAAAATGGAACTGTATCTCTAAACGCAACAGCGTTGAGTAAAACTCAACATGAGAACGCCTTCTATCTGAAATGCTCAAAGGCTTTGCGGTCGAGGACGACGCCGTCGAGAGTGAGAACGCCCGGCTGATCGGTGATTTTTCCGATGCGGAAAAACTGTTGCTCCAGATTTTGCCGCTCCCTTTGGTCACTGCCCCGCGGCGAATACAACGGGGCCTCTCTNNATGACCGATCAGGCGGCTAATGCGCTGCTAAAAACGCTGGAGGAGCCGTCGGCGAAAACCCTGCTGATTCTGGCGACCGATGAGCCGCAAAGTCTGCTGCCAACGATTTCGTCGCGCTGTCAGCGCATTTCTCTCGCTGATGTAGATGATGAGGTTTGCCATTCCCTTCGGTCATTGCCCCACGATAGCGGGGCCTCTCTCGCTCCGCTCGGGTCCAGACATTGGAAATCAAACTCGTCGGCGTCTTCAGCGCTGACGGTGAAGAGCAGTTCAAAGTCCTCGCCGTCGTATAAAGCCTGCTCCAACGTTCCAAACATTGGAAGATTTGCAGAATCCAAATCCGCGCCAACGCCGGAGGCTTTTAAAATGTGCCGCAGGTCAGTGGCGAGGCCGTCGCTGATGTCCATCATAGCGTGGACATAACCGGACTGCCGCAGCCATTTGGCTTCTTTGAGGCGCGGCATGAAGTTCAGGTGTTTGCCGCTTTCGAACGAGCCGCCGAGCGGGCCGGTAACGTAGATGAGGTCGCCGGGGCGCGCGGCGGAGCGGAGCAGCGCGGTGCCTTTGGGAACGCGGCCAACGCCGAAGACATGCAGCTCAAGATTCAGCCCCTGCGCGAGGTCGCCGCCGACGAGATCGACATCGAAAAGTTTCCGAACCTTGGAAACTCCGTCGTAGATTTGTTCCAATGTTTGGAAATTTTCGTCCGGCGGCGCGACGAGGTTGATCAAAAGATACTGCGGGTCGGCTCCCATGGCGGCAAAGTCGCTCAGCACACGCGCGGCGGCTTTCCAGCCGATCTGTTCGGGCGGCGTGTCCGGCGTGAAGTGGATGCCGGAAATCAGCGGGTCGGTGGTGAGGACGAGATCGTAGTTCGCGTCGAGCGGCAGGACGGCGCAGTCGTCGCCGACGGCTTTCAGGTTTGCTGTCAGCCGGGTAATCGCGCTATGCTCTCCGAGTTCTTTCAATGTTGTCATTGGGCAAAAGGCTAGTTCAGGAGTGCTTTATGAACAAGAAGGTTTTAGTGACAGGCGGAAGCGGCTTTCTCGGCATCAATATGATCCGTTATCTGCGCCATCAAGGAATCAGCAACATTACCGTGCTCGATCTCGTGGAGTTCGATTATCCGGAAAAGGATCAGGTGAACGCTGTAATCGGCGATATTCGCAACCCAGATGATGTGCGCAAAACGATGGAGGGCTGTGACTGGGTGATTCATACCGCCGCCGCCCTGCCCCTCTACACGAAAGAAGAAATTTTCTCGACCGATATCGAAGGGACAAAAACCCTGCTGGCTGAAGCTGAAAAGCAAAAGGTTGAGCGGTTTGTGCACATCTCGTCGACCGCCGTGTATGGCATCCCGGATCATCATCCGCTATACGAAACCGACAAGCTGATCGGCGTCGGGCCGTACGGCCACGCGAAAATCGAGGCGGAAAACGCCTGTCTGGAGGCGCGCGCGAAAGGAATGTGCGTTCCGATCATTCGCCCGAAGTCGTTCGTCGGCCCGGAGCGGCTCGGCGTGTTCGCTCTGTTCTACGACTGGGCGAAGGACGGTAAAAATTTTCCAATGATTGGAAACGGCAACAACCGCTACCAGCTGCTCGACGTTGAAGATCTCTGCGAAGCAATTTATCTCTGCCTGATTAAAGACGAAGCGGCTGTGAACGACACCTTCAACGTCGGCGCGACGGAGTTCACAACGATGAAGGAGGATTATCAGGCGGTGCTCGACCGCGCGGGCTGCGGCAAAAAAATTATTGGAACGTGGGCCAAGCCGCTGATCTGGGCGCTGCGTATTCTGGAGTTCTTCAAACTCTCGCCGCTCTACAAGTGGGTCTATGAAACCGCCTGTGAGGACTCTTTTGTCTCGACCGAAAAAATCGAGCAGAAGCTGCACTTCTTCCCGAAGTTTTCGAACAAGCAGGCTTTGGTGCGCAACTATGAGTGGTATCTGGCTAACCTGCACACCTTTGAAGGCAAAGGCGGCATCTCGCACCGCGTTCCGTGGAGCCAAGGCATCCTCAAATTCTTCAAGCTGTTCTTCTGATCATGAAAAAACTCCTTCTCTTCATCGCCTGTGCACTGCTGCTGACCGGCTGCGGAAAAAGCGGCGCGCAGCTCGATGCCGCTGACGAAAACGACTCACGCGTCCGCAAAGGCCTAGAGCTGGTTCAGCAGAAGGATCTGAACGGTGCCATCAAACAGTTCGAAACCGCGCTGGCGAAAAAGCCGGAATTGGCCCGGGCCGATCTCGAGCTGGCGATGATTTATCAGCAGAAAAAAAACTTTGCCCGCGCAATCTACCACTATGAGCGTTATCTGGAAAAGCGGCCCGCCACCGAAAAACGACCGCTGATTCAGGGTTGGATCAAGCAGGCCAAAGTTTCTCTGGCGGGTGAAGTCAGCGGCGATATTTCCGGAGAACTGGCGCGGCTGACGCGCGAAAACAATATGCTCCGCAAACAGCTCGAAATAGCGGGCGAAGGGCGCGCCGCCACGGTCGCTAACGTGAAAACCTTGTTGACTGACCCACCGCCGCCCCGCCCCGCGCCTGCATCAGTTGCGGCGCCCGTTGTTACGCAGGTGATTGAAAAAATTCAGCCCGCACCCAAACCGGTTCGCACCTACACTGTTCGCGCGGGCGATACGCTCTCGCGCATTGCCGGTTCCATGTACGGTGATACGGGCCTGTGGAAAAAAATCTACGAAGCCAACCGTGATCAAATGGGAAATGAAGGCAGCATCAAAGTCGGCCAGACACTCGTAATTCCGGATCGATAGCATTCCGTGTCCTGCAAGGTATGGTTATACCCCACTGCAAACCGCACAAACTGGCTTCCGGAATGATCTTCGTCAACTGGCAATTCTAGTTCCGGGTATTATCAAAAACCGTCCGCAGAGCTCCCTCTTGCAACCGCTTTTGTGTCTTTGCGGCGCAGACAACAGAATAAAGATTGAACGCAACAGAGCCCCGGTTGACAAACCATCCCGTGAAGCGTGATACTCAGGAAAGCGAATCGGTTTGACGTTCCTCACCCGAAAGGAGGCAGGGAATATGAAAACAAATTCTCTGAAACAGCTGGGAACACTGGGGCAATCCATCTGGCTGGACTACATCCGGCGCGACTTGATCGCCGGCGGCGAACTCAAGCGACTGATCGAGGAAGACGGACTGCGCGGAATGACCTCCAATCCGGCGATCTTCGAAAAAGCAATTGTTGAGAGTCACGATTACGACGAAGAGATCCGTGTTCAGACGCTGGCGGGAAAAGATGCCAAAACGATCTACGAAACCATCAGCCAGCACGACGTGCAAAACGCCGCCGATGTGTTCCGCCCGCTTTACGACCGGACAGACGGAGCTGATGGCTATGTCAGCCTGGAAGTGAATCCGCATCTGGCACGCAACACCGCCGGAACGATCGAAGAAGCCCGCCGGTTATGGCGCGCACTAAACCGGCCGAACGTGTTCATCAAGGTTCCCGCGACCGCAGAAGGACTTCCCGCGATTCAGCAGCTCATCAGCGAAGGAATCAATGTCAACGTGACCCTGATCTTCGGGCTGCCGCGTTACAGAGAAGTGGCGGAAGCATATATCGCCGGCCTTGAAGCGCGCGCGGCGCAAGGCAAGCCGATAAACTGCATCGCCTCCGTCGCCAGTTTTTTTGTCAGCCGCATCGACGCACTCGTCGATCCACTGCTGAAAAAGCAAGGTGGAGAGATTGCTGAAAAAACCTGCGGGCAGATCGCCATAGCCAGCGCGAAAATGTCGTATCAAATTTACAAAGAGATTTTCGGCAGCGACCGGTTTAAAAAACTGTCATCACAAGGTGCGCGAGCGCAACGCCTGCTCTGGGCCAGCACCGGCACCAAGAATCCCGAGTACAGCGACGTGAAATATATCGAAGCGCTGATCGGACCGGATACCGTCAACACAGCGCCGGTGGCAACGATCAACGCCTACCGCGACCATGGAGAACCGCAAGCCCGACTCGAACAGGATGTCGGCAAAGCGGCACGTCTGTTGAAACAGCTTCCAACCCTTGGAATCGACCTCGATCAGCTAACACAGCAACTCGAAGACGAAGGTGTTGAAAAATTCAATCAACCGTTCGATGCATTGATGACTGCGTTAACAAAAGCAAAATAAATTACGGAGAGCTCTATGAAAACAGAAACTCTATCTCCGGAACTGCTGCAAAAGATGGATGCCTACTGGCGCGCTGCGAATTATCTCTCTGTCGGCCAGCTCTATCTGCGCGACAATCCATTGCTCCGTGAGCCGCTGAAAAAAGAGCATGTAAAATCCATGCTGCTCGGCCATTGGGGAACCACACCCGGACAGAATTTTATTTACGTGCACCTGAACCGCGTCATCAAAAAATTCGATCTGGATATGATCTATATTTCCGGCCCCGGCCATGGCGGCCCCGCGCTGGTCGGCAGTACCTATCTCGAAGGTACTTACAGCGAAATCTACTCGGAGATCACGCAGGATGAAGCCGGACTCAAAAAACTGTTCACGCAATTTTCATTTCCCGGCGGGATTCCCAGTCATGTTTCGCCGGAGTGCCCCGGCTCGATCCATGAAGGCGGCGAACTGGGCTATTCACTCAGTCACGCCTTCGGTGCTGCATTCGATAATCCGGAATTAATTGTCTCCTGTGTTATCGGTGACGGAGAAGCCGAAACCGGCCCGCTGGCGACGGCATGGCACTCCAATAAATTTCTCAACCCCATCACCGACGGCGCGGTTCTGCCGATCCTGCATCTTAACGGCTACAAAATCGCCAACCCGGCTGTGCTCGCGCGTATCGAACCCGAAGAACTCGATCAGCTTCTTCGCGGATACGGCTGGACGCCTTATTTTGTGGAAGGTGATGATCCGGAAACCATGCACCAGCTCATGGCCGGGGTTTTAGAAGAAACTATTACTGAAATCCGGCAGATCCAAAACAACGCCCGGGAAAACAACGCGCCCGACCGGCCGCGCTGGCCGATGATTGTTTTGCGCTCGCCCAAAGGCTGGACAGGGCCGAAAGAAATTGATGGCGTGCCGAACGAAAACACCTTCCGCTCCCATCAGATTCCTGTGCTGGTGGATGAGGATCATCCCGGCCATCTCCAGCTTCTGGAAAACTGGATGAAAAGCTATAAGCCCGAAGAGTTGTTCGATAAAAACGGCCGCCTAATCCCCGAGCTGGCGGAACTTGCGCCAAAAGGCGAGCGCCGTATGGGAGCCAACCCGCACGCAAACGGCGGTTTGCTTTTACAGGATTTGAAACTGCCTGATTTCAAAGATTATGCGGTCGATGTGCCGTCGCCAGGCTCTGTTCAGGCCGCTGATACACATGAGCTGGGCGAGTTCCTGCGCGAAGTGGTTACACTCAATAAAGAGCAGCGTAACTTCCGGATTTTCGGCCCCGATGAAACGTTATCCAACAGGCTGAATGCCGTCTTTGAAGTCACTGACCGGCAGTGGGACGCCCGAANNCGGCCGTGTGATGGAAATGCTCAGTGAGCATCAGTGTGAAGGCTGGCTCGAAGGTTATCTGCTCACCGGTCGACACGGCCTCTTCAACTGCTACGAAGCCTTCATCCACATCATCGACTCCATGTTCAACCAGCACGCGAAGTGGCTGAAGGTAACCGCAGGATTGCCATGGCGGAAGAAAATCGCCTCGCTGAATTATCTGCTCGCCTCGCACGTCTGGCAGCAGGCGCACAACGGCTTTACGCATCAGGATCCGGGCTTCGTTGACCATGTCGTGAACAAAAAAGCATCGGTCGTACGCGTTTATCTGCCGCCAGATGCCAACTGCCTGCTGTCAGTTTGGGATCATTGCCTACGGAGTCGTCATTACGTCAACGTGGTGATCGCAGGCAAATATCAGGCGCCGCAATGGCTGACCATGGACGAGGCCATCGAACACTGCACCAACGGAATCGGTATCTGGGAATGGGCCGGCTGCGATCAAAACACAGAACCGGATGTTGTGATGACCTGTTGCGGCGACGTGCCGACGCTGGAAACCCTCGCCGCCGTTTCCATCCTTCGGAAACATCTGCCCGATCTAAAAGTCCGCGTCA
>DINM01000003.1:289-5919 GCA_002423675.1 Verrucomicrobia bacterium UBA5540 | reverse complement strand
CCTACTCCATCACCCCGCCATAAGCCGGAACAGTTGATCCAGACAGCTGTTTCGAACCAAACCATGGATTCATGGCGGGCAATGTTTCGGACTGACTCATCGGAACTTCTTGAACCGTGCCATTAATCGTGAATCGTATTTTCTTGGCACTATTAAAAACGCTGATCCCGACATAT
The DNA here is from genome assembly GCA_002423675.1 of Verrucomicrobia bacterium UBA5540. GTDB lineage: Bacteria > Verrucomicrobiota > Kiritimatiellia > Kiritimatiellales > Tichowtungiaceae > Tichowtungia. The sequence goes on along the minus strand of DINM01000003.1, from coordinate 5,743 downwards.
CCGTCTGTTCCTTTTTTCACCCCATTCCCGCTTGTATACTGTATCTGGGCAAGCGTCATGACCGGCATAAAACTGTCTGATGCTGTATCGTAAGTCAGGCTGACACATGGCGCGGAAAGATTCGCGGAAGTCCGATCATCCAGAAGCATTCCGTATTCACGTGGACGGATCTTAAATCCGAACGAGAAATCCCCGGTTCCAATATTTACACTGTTGACACACTTAACAACCTGATCGCGATCAAACCGAAGCGATCCATCCCATACATCCGGCCGGGTAGAGGAAAGGCTTCGCGGAAACACATACCGATTTGTCGCAGTCGGTGCATTCATAACAGACATCCAAATATGTCGGCCTTCGTTCCGCCCTCCTTCCTTTCCTTGAGAGTAAACCGTATATAGCTTATCGTTATGTGCCGTCATCTGCGGGTGCCCAATGAAAGAATAGTTCGGTCCCGTCATACAATTTCCCGGCACAAACGCCTTGGGATCACCGCTACGTGAAACAAACAGCGCGGCACCGTACCGTCCGTTATTCAGAAGGCTCCCGTTGGTATTAAAAACAACCGGGTGATCAATATAGCTTCCGATAAAACGATCGTTTATTTTGCGAACAGAACCACCCCCAGCAGCCATTTCCAATCCAACATAGTCAATAGGAAACCAGGTGTGTCCATAATCCGTACTCTCAGTCCAATGCATTACGCTCGAAGCCGGTTGCCCGTCCTCAACATATCGCATCATCATGACAATGTGCCCATTATCTGTCTCGTACACCGCAGCCTCATATCCATCTGCTGCCTCATATTTCTGGGATATATCCATCGGAACCATAGTGTCGAGGCTCCACGCTGTTCCGTTCGTTTCAACAGTAATGGCCGCAAACCGATGCAAAGAAAAATTTGGATAATCTGCTAAAAAAACAGGCACTAAAATCTTGCCGTTTGACATCTGGATTGGGAATCCGGCCGGATTTACGAAATACGCCTGCCCGCTAATTACAGGATGCAAGCTGCCGTCAAACAGCATCTTTGTGCTGCTCCATTTGGCGGTTGCGGACGTTTTTTTCGAGAACCAGGTGGAGTAGCTATCCGCTCCGGCACCGGCAGTAATATTCCAGAAGCACCAAAGCTCCGATCCTACCGTAATCAACTCCGGCTGCCACTGACGAATCGTATTCGTGTACGAGAGTCCAACCGGGTTGCTGCTCTGGTTGCCGTCACTGAAAGCGATCACCGCCTCTGACCAGTTATTCAGAGAACTATCTGAGGCAGTGCTCTGATAGATTAAATTGTTGTCTTCCACCTCAAGGGATGATTCATGGGCAGTCCACAGGGAAATCCATTCTCCGTCATAATATGCGGCGCTGACCATATGGTTATAATACAGTGTTTCACCGCTGGGACCGCAGGTATTCGTTTCGCCATCCTGAATTTTATAATGGCTGATCTGCGGGTCAAACACCTGATAAGATGTTGTGCCTTGAGAAGTCTCCCCTATTAGCATTACTAGAAAACCTAATGTAATTGCGGTAGACATATACAGCCTCCTTTTCATGTGGTTTTCAGCTGCGCGTGCAAAAATAATTTACGCTCGGCCAATGATTCCAATATGATCCGTGCCGCCAACGCGGAAGCGCCCATTATCATGGTCGCACGTGACACAACATATTCCATCTTTTTCATTGATTTCCTCCTGTTGAGTTTCCTTCCTATCCGCACTGCGAGACACTCTGTCAACCACTGTGGGCGCCCTCTCCTCCAGCACGGAAATCCTGCAATGTACCCCCGCATTTTTAAGGCGTCCTAGCTCAGCCGAAAGGCGCCGAACAAAGTCATCATAGTTTTTCAAGTGTTCCGGCACCCAAAGCACTTCGGCCAATGCACAGATTCTGGGGAATGCCATGTATTCCACCTGCTTCATTGTTGGCATGTATTCCGTCCACAACTGACCCTGTGCGCCGAGGATGCGTGCCCGTTCTTCCGCCGACAGCCCGGCAGAAACCGGATCGTATTCATAGACCTTTTCCAGCGGCGTAAAGCCGCTATTTGCCAACGGCTCGCTTTCAACCGGTTGCGCCTGATAATGATCAAAATACAGATGTCTTCCAGGAGTCATCACGACCGGGTGCCCGGATTTTATTGCGACAGTTTCTTTTTCCTCACCGCGCCACGGCATAACGATGGCATCACCTGTCAGCCCCCCTTCAAGAATCTCATCCCAGCCGATCATCTGTCGTCCGTGCTCCGCAAGAAATGTCTCTATTTTCCGGATAAACCAATGCTGCATTTCATCCATGTCTTTTAACCTGCGTTCTCTGCACAGCTGCTGAACGCGCGAGCTGTTTTCCCACGTTGTTTTGTCGACTTCGTCACCGCCGATATGAACAAATCTGCCGGGAAAAAGATCCAGCACTTCAGCTAAAACGTCTTTGCAAAACTGAACCACTGATTCTTCCGGTCTGAGCACCGCCTTACTGATCCCCCATTCCCGCATTACGTCTACCGGATCCGGGGATGTGCCCAATTCGGGATAAGCTGCAATGGCCGCCTGCATATGCCCAGGCATGTCAATTTCCGGCACCACGATTATACAGCGATCACTTGCATACTGCACAATTTCCCGAATTTCGTCCTGCGTATAGAACCCACCGTGTGGGATTCCGTCATAGGTAAACGTAGAATTAGCTCTGAGATGACCAATCTGCGTTTCTTTGCGCCAAGCGCCAATTTCCGTGAGTTTCGGATATTTTTTTATTTCAACCCGCCAGCCCTGATCGTCGGTCAGATGCCAGTGAAACCGATTAAATTTTAAAGAAGCGATGGTGTCAATAAACCGCAAAACGTCCTTTTTCGGCATAAAATGGCGGCTTACGTCGAGATGCATACCACGCCATTTAAACCTCGGAAAATCACAGATCGATACGCATGGGATTTCCCAAACTTTTGGAATCGGTGTTGTGTTAAATATTTCCGGCGGCAACAGCTGCCGCAGTGTCTGTATCCCGTAAAAAAGTCCAGACCGATTCCGGGCAACAATCCGCACATGCGACTCTGTCACGCAAAGTTCGTACCCCTCGCCGTCCGGCGTTCCCTCTGCAGATATCTGAAGAACTATCGTATTACGCAACGGGAGGGACTCTCCAACGTTGTCATGCGAGACAAACTGAAAGCCGGTTGCAGGGGAAAACTGTTCTTCCAGCATAAGGGCAGCCTGTCTACCCACTTGATTATTATACAAAATCACAGTCTCTGGTGTAATTTTAAAGGTACCCTCTTCGACGTGCATCTTGGTCGGCAACGGTATAAGTGAAGGTTCATATCCCGTCCCTCTCAGCTTCTTCTCCCCTCCTTTACATTCCTGCATTATTAACTCTCATTTTCTAATTTTAGACGAACCCGTACAGAAACAGGTTTTGCAGCAACCAGACATTCCGAGCTGTCCGACTATTAAAAAGCAACTGTATCCACATCATCTCAAGAAATTATATCACCACACGGTTCAATCACTGCTGTCGGCTTTTTCATCGCAATGGTTAAGACAACCCCCGTCAACCCTGACGGGGGTTGTCATCAATATCAGCGCAGCAACCCCCGGGAAACCAGCAGTCCTCCTGCGGCAATACCTAATAAACTCAGCGTTGCCGGTTCAGGGATGCTGGTCACATCCGACATGGTCGTTCCGAAACGAAACTCATCCATACGCGTACCCCCTGCAGTTACAGCATCCGGCCCACCCATGCTTTGAATCACAAATCGGCCAAGATCTGCGGTGGTGCCTGTGTTAATGTCCGATACGCTAAGAACTTGAGTCAGGTCTGTGGCGCCCTGCTGAGCAACCCATGCGGTCAAAGTGTCGTTGTTTCCGGATGTATCCACATCCAGCTTAAGAACAATCATTTGAGTTTCTGTTGCTTGGGTAGATGTTAATTTGCTGCCAAGTGTGTAGGTATTTCCTGCCGCAAATGCAGCGAGATAAACATCGCCTAGGCCATCCTTGGTTAAGCCAAGATGAATCCCTGTATCGGTGTCCCAAGTATTGACGGCAATATTCCCGATCAAGCCCATTGAAGCACTTTCATCAGGGTCAATATTCGCCAATCCACCTATTCTAACCAGACCACTGATATAGAAACTCGATCCGGACGGAGCAGAAGCCAGCTCGCGGTTTGAGTTACGCGCGACACCATTTCCTCCAGGAATAACAGTAGCGAGACCAGTCACCGGGGTTCCTTGCACCAAGGTATGAGTCAAACTGGTGAAATTGCGCGGGACAACCAGACTGGTTCCATTCACCCAGGCTTTGCCGGCCGTATCGGCAAAACCTGTCGTTCCAGTCAGCACATTGCTGTTGGATGCGCTGTTGAAGTTCTGCGCATTGACATAGTCCGACCCGTTTCCGGTTGAAAACGACTCGGATGCGATTAATGCCGCCGAAGCGGAAGCGCCCATCATGATGGCCGCAAGTGGAACGATATACTGTATCTTCTTCATGTACTTTCTCCTTTGTTGGTTTTCTCGTATCGACATCACGCCGACTGTTTCTTTTTTGTTGTTATGCTCTACGTTTCTTTTACCTGTGTTTCGCTGTCATTGTTCTTCTGCCGATGAAATTGTGTTTTGGCTTTCATTGACGGTCTCCTGCGCGGAAGTTGCCAACGGCTTCGCTGGTGCGCAAAGCGCGGTTATAGAGACGAAGCGCCTGTACCTGCGGCATGATCGTAAGTGTCGCGGCGGCGTTGGGAGTCCGCAGATTAGGACTGAAGCGGCCCCAGCCGAACTGACGCTGATCGCCGCCGTCGCAAAGTACGCCATCTACCACGAAGGTGATGATCTTCGGACCGCCGTCTACGATAATGGCCGCGTGATGGAGCTTGCCGGCCTGCAGGAGTTGGCGGTCGCTGGACCATGCGGCTTCGGTGCGCCCGTCATTCATGTCAATGCGGATTGCGCCATCGTTCGCAGTGGAAATACAAATCCCCTTACCTTCGGTGTCGCGGCTGTCGAGCAGAATTTGTCCGGGCATGAGTGCATCAAGCTTAAGCCAAAGATCGATTGTAAATCCTGCGCGNNTTTGTTAAAGTCAGGTAGCTTCGGCATAGGAGCCTGAGCAGGAATCGAACCGGAGAGATTCAGGATCAGGCCGTCTGTGGCAATGGTGCGGATATCCCATTGATTGAAGAGTCCATTGAGCAGCAACATAGGAACCTCATGGGTGCGCCCGACGGTTTTTTGGGTCTCAGTGACAAAAAACAGCCCGTTTTCTTCCACTAGATCGGGGTAACTCATTCGGATGTAGGGGTCATCGTCGTAGAGCAGTATTTCAGGCTGCGACCACTCGATCATGAGGCCCTGCGAGGTGCCGATTTCGCGCCCGGCCATAAGCCAAACGGGGTTGCGATCATCGTACGGGCTGCGGCCGTCTTTGCCACCCGCCCCAAGGTCTTTAATGAAAC
>DINM01000003.1:0-277 GCA_002423675.1 Verrucomicrobia bacterium UBA5540 | reverse complement strand
GAAACGTCCGCCATGGTTATGGAACCAGTAGAGAAACTTTCCATTAGAGCAGTTCCAGACAAAATTAGCCGCACGCGGGTGTTTGACGCGCTGGCCGCCGGGCGTATAGGTCTTATAAGCAGGGGTACTCCATGTGCGGGCTCCGTCACGACTGTAAGAACATGCCGGCCAGCCATCAATGGTGCGGTAAACGCAATAGAGAGAACCGTCACTGAGTGAAGCAATACTTTGTTCTTCGGCAACACGCCCTCCGCCGGGCGGGGTGGGAGGACCAATG
>DINM01000147.1 GCA_002423675.1 Verrucomicrobia bacterium UBA5540 | reverse complement strand
TAAAAAAGCCTTCTATGCAATCCAATCCGTCGATTCAAAAACAGTCCTGGAAACCCGGCAACATGCTCTCGCCCGTTCCGGCGGTGCTGGTCAGCTGCGGCGGAACCGCCGGATGGGAGCCGAACCTCATCACCATCGCCTGGGCAGGCTCCGTCTGCACCAATCCGCCAATGCTCTCTATCTCCGTCCGCCCGGAGCGTCACTCCTTCAATATCATCAAACAGACCGGCGAGTTCGTGGTAAACCTTCCCACCGTTGAGCAGGCCAAATCCACCGACTGGTGCGGCGTGGTCTCGGGACGCGACAACAACAAGTTTGAAAAAACCGGTCTGACCCCCGCGCCCGGCCTGAAGACCGGCTGCCCGATCGTTCAGGAATGTCCTGTTAATATTGAGTGCCGCGTCCGCAAAACGCTGAAACTCGGTTCACATACGATGTTCATCGCCGAAGTCGTCGCCGTCCAGGTCTCGGCGGAATTGGTCGACGCCAAAGGCAAACTCTGCCTCGAAAAGGCCGGACTGATTGCCTTTATGNNTTGCAGCGGCTGGGTCCGCTATCGGCCTCGGCAACATCTGGCGCTTCCCGTACATCACCGGTGAAAACGGCGGAGGCGCGTTCCTTTTGGTTTATCTGCTCTGCGTAGCCATCGTCGGCCTGCCGGTCATGATCTGTGAAATCACCCTTGGCCGCCACACACAGCGCAACCCGGCCGGATGCTTCGCCATGCTCACGCCCAAGTCGTCAATTCTGGCCCACTTTCTGGGTGCCGGTATGGTGCTCACCGGGATCGCCCTGCTCTTTTTCCAATCCTTCGGCTGGGGCATCGCTGCACTAGTGCTCGGCGGACTGGTCTTCTGGCAAAGCTGGCGGCTCGTCGGCCTCATGGGGGTTCTCACCGGTTTTCTGATCCTCTCCTACTACAGCATCGTCGGCGGCTGGGCCATCGGCTACGCAGTGAAAGCCGCCAGCAACCAACTGGCCTTCGAGGGCTTTGAACAAGCAAAAGGAACCTTCGGTAGTTTCGTCAGCAACCCGCTTCCGGTCATTGGATTCCACTTTCTCTTCATGCTGCTCTGCGTTGTGATTGTTTACAAAGGCGTTCAGAAAGGAATTGAGACCGCCTGCAAAGTCATGGTGCCATTGCTTTTTGTCATCATGCTCACGCTCATTCTGCGCGGACTCACCCTGCCCGGCGCAGACGCCGGCATCCGCTTCTGTTTCACACCTGACTTTTCTAAACTCACCGCGCAAGGCGTACTCATCGCGCTCAGCCACGCCTTCTTCACCCTCAGCCTCGGCATGGGTGCCATGATCACTTACGGAAGCTATCTCGGGAAAAATGAAAACATTTTCGGCGCCGCCGTGTGGATCGTTGCACTCGACACGATGTTCGCCATCCTCGCCTGTCTGATGATTTTCCCCGCCGTCTTCGCCATGGGCTTCGAGCCGGGCGAAGGCCCCGGACTCCTCTTTCAGGTCGTTCCGGCCGTCTTCCACCGGATTCCTCTCGGGCCGCTATGGGCCGTCCTCTTCTTCCTGCTGCTGCTCATGGCGGCACTCTCCTCCGGCATTAGCCTGCTCGAAGTCGTCACAGCCTACTTCGTTGACGAACGCAAGTGGCCGCGCCACTGCGTCGTCATCGGAACCGGAACCGTCATCTTCCTGCTCGGCTCGCTCTGCGCCGTCAGCCTCAACGACTGGAACGCTCTGCCCGGCATTCAGAAAGCCATCATTGCCTGCTTCGGCGGCGCACGCGCCAGTTTCTTTGATCTGATTGATAATCTTACGTCCAACTGGATGCTTCCGCTCGGTGGACTCTTCATCGCCCTCTTTACGGGATGGATCTGGGGCACTCGTAAAGCGATCGAAGAAATCCGTCACGGATCAAAAAACTTCGCCGACGTTCATCTACTCACGCTCATGGCCGGACTCAAAGACGATCCCTCGCACAACGCCAGCAAACATCCGCTCACGCTCGCCACGCTCNNCCACGCTCTGGGGCATCTTCATCCGCTTCGTCTGCCCCGTCGCCATCCTGATCACTTTCCTGCACACCATCGGCTGGCTGAACCTCACGCCGTAAAGAAATCTCTGGATTTTACAGAAGGAAACATTCGTTCTCTTCGTTACCTTCTGTGGAAATATCTCCCGTGTCATTGACGTTTGCGGTCAAAAATTCCTTGATGGCCGGGAGCGGAGCTTCCGGAAATGATAAGCCGAAGGAAGTCGGCGGCTTCGACACAATTACAAGTCTGGTTTCTTCGGGTGCGGCGGAAGAAGGGTTAATTCCCGCCCTTCTTGTTCCTCTACTTCCTTATAAAAGGGACAGCCCAGACAGGACTTAAACTTTTGAGCAAGCGTTCCCTGCACATCGCCATTACAAAAAGTTCCGGCAACCGCCCAACAGAACCGCCCGGCATTTTTCCCTTTATTCGTTCCATCGCAAACCACGTCTACACTAGCCGGACAAACACCAAGCTCTTTGGCGTTCACCCCGCCGGGCTCACGTCCGCACTTCATACATTCCCAGCAGTTTTGTCGCTGTTCACTCATTGTTCTGTCCCTCTTGCTCTTCTTGCAAAAGAATATAGGTTTTAGTGAAAGCGCCCAAGCTTAAACACCTACCTCTAAGGCAGCATCAGAAGCGTTTCGCTGAGGCGGAAGCAAAGCACCGCCCTTCATTATCACTGCAGGCCGCAGGAAAAATTTCCGGTGTGGCCGAAAATGGGATTCCCGGAGATAATGCGTTGAACAAGCTCAGGTGATGATTCGCCGTACGACAGATCAATCCGGAAACCGCGCGCACCGTGCGCTTTGAGTTCGTCGAGATGATCCGTCAGAGAAAACGGAGTTTCATTAAACAGCACAAACTCGCATCCATTTTGTTCAACACGAAACACACGGCGCGAACGGTCGGTTAACTCCAAGTTGCGCCGGGTGAGGTCACCCGGCC
>DINM01000161.1:3669-6212 GCA_002423675.1 Verrucomicrobia bacterium UBA5540 | reverse complement strand
CACAACACCGAAGAAATCGCTGCCGCCACAAAAGCCGCACAGGCGAAGACCAGAAACCCGTCGGTGATCATCTGTAATACCACGATTGGTTTCGGTTCACCGAACAAAGCCGGCTCGCACGACTGCCACGGCGCGCCGCTCGGCGAGGAAGAAATCAAACTTGCCAAAGCTGCGCTCGGCATCTCTCCGGAAAAATTCTTTGTACCGGACGAAGTTCGCGCAGCCTTCGCTGAAGTTGCGAAAAAGAATGCCGCAATCGAAATGCAGTGGAACGAAGTTTTCGCCGACTTCGAACAGGCCAAGCCGAAAAAAGCCAAAGAGTGGGCTTCCTGCCTCAGCGGCGAACTTCCAGCCAACCTCGGCAAGAAAATCGCCGACTTCGAACCCGGCACAACGATCGCCACCCGTGCCGCGTCCGGCAAAGTCCTGCAGGATCTCGCCAAAGCGGTGCCCTATCTCGTCGGCGGATCGGCCGACCTCGCCCCGAGCAACAACACCCATCTGAAAGATCTCGGCGACATCAGCAGGAAAAACTTCAAAGGCCGTAACTTCCACTTCGGTGTCCGCGAGCTCGGCATGGGGGCGGTGATGAACGGCGTGCAACTGCACGGCGGATTCCGGATCTATGGNNATTCCTCGTATTCGCCGATTTCGTACGTCCGGCCACGCGCCTCGCCGCGCTGATGAACCTGCCGGTTATCTACGTGTACACGCACGACAGCTTCTATGTTGGCGAAGACGGTCCGACCCATCAGCCGATTGAAACGCTGATGAGCCTGCGTATTACGCCGAACGTCACGGTCATCCGTCCGTCCGACGCCACCGAAACCAAATGCGCATGGATTGCGGCGCTCGAAAACAAAACCGGCCCGACCGCCCTGCTGTTCACCCGTCAGAACCTGCCGATCTGCGACCGCAAGGAACTGGCTCCGGCCTGCAACCTGAAAAAAGGTGCCTACGTCATCTGGGAAAGCGCCAAGAGCGGTCACGACCTGATCATCATGGCTAGTGGTTCGGAAGTTTCGATTGCCCTCGAAGCCGGTAAAAAACTGGCCGCCGAAGGCAAAGCTGTGCGCGTGGTCAGCTTCCCGAGCTGGGAACTGTTCGAAAAGCAGGACGCCGACTATAAAGCGTCCGTGCTTCCGTCCGAATGCACCTGCCGTCTCTCCGTTGAAGCCGGTGCAACCTTCGGCTGGGAAAAATATACCGGTGCACAAGGTCGCATGATCGGCGTCAACCATTTCGGCGCTTCGGCTCCGGCCGGAACACTGGCTAAAGAGTTCGGACTCACGTCGGACAATGTCTACAAGACGGCCAATGAAATGCTGAGTTAATCTCCGCATTCTCAAACCCGAAAGCTCACCTAACCGGTGAGCTTTTTTATTTTTACTCTGGGAAAAAACAGTCTTTGTCATTAGGCTCCTTATTCCATAAAGGAGACCTGCATGGCACAGACCGCTACTACCGCTTCATCAACCGGAAAAGAAATTCCCGAAGAGCTCCGTTCCATCCTGATTTCACTGGGTCGAGGGCTGGGAACCGTTTCGGTCTACGGCACAAACCACCCCTCGGTTGAACAGATTCTGGACCAGACCTTTCGGGATCTTCAGTCCGCATTGAAAAACCGGAAATCCGTCGTACTCGGCACATTTAACGGCACACTGACACTCGACGAAGAGCCGGTTCTTGCCCGGGATGTTCCGGTACGCACGCTTGAAAAACGTCTTGCCGCAATGAACGTCTCCCATCTGGCGCTCACCAAAGGGCTGAACCGCAACGAGCTGAAAGAACTGCTGGCCGCTCTGTGTGCGCCGAGCGATACACAGATGAAAGAAACCCTTTCCCGGGCCGGGCTCGATCACGTTGAAATGAGCGATGTCAAATACGTCGCACTGCGCGACGGCGAGACCAAAACCGGAAAAGGCGGCGGGGACTCCGCTTCCGGCGCAAGCGATGAAATTTCNNCCGGCGAGGTCAAAAAAATGCTCTCCGATCCAGAACGGCTCGGACAGATGATCATGGACGCATCGGCCATCCGGCAAACGGCCGTCTCGATACACGATGGCGAATCGCTGGCCGATATTGTCGTCGGATGTCTGCGCCGCACGTACGGCGGACTGCGTAAGGAAGCCGAATTCCAATCGACTCAGGGTAAAGTCAATCTGAACAAAGCCATGATGCTGCTTGAAAAAAATGTGCTCGATAAAATTCATGCCGCACTCGGAGCCCACCATCCCGAAATTGACCGGCGCATCTTCGACGCCATCCGCGAAATGGAAGAAGAACAGAAATTCGATGTCCTCACCGCCCACTACTTTGACCAGCGCCGCAAGCTGGATACCGCAGAAGAAAAACTCGTTGAAAGCATCCGGCAGCAAGGGGGAGAAAAAGCGCGTGAACAGCTCGGAGCCTCCAGTATCCCCCAAAAAGACTGGCAGAAGCTGATGGTCAAAGCCGGGATTTCACAGGAAAACGCAGGCTTTGGCAGCACCGGTTCAGGCGGCGGGCTGGATCTGAACGCCTTGGCACTCGTTCTGGACAAA
>DINM01000161.1:3287-3588 GCA_002423675.1 Verrucomicrobia bacterium UBA5540 | reverse complement strand
GCTCACCAAACGCCTGATGACACTCGTCGGCTATCCGGTACTCGAAAAATAGCTCATCGTTTCCGCGAACGCATTCCTGCGGCAATCAGCACGGCGATCACCACCGGAAGACCGATGAGCACCGGCATCAGAAAATCGTGCTTTTTTTCAGGCGTTTCAGCAACGGGTTCCGGTGCGGGCGCCGGAGGTTCAACTACCGGTGGCGAAGGAGGCAGCGGCGGGAGTTTGGCAAATCCCGCTTCGATCCATTCAGCCGCTTTGGCATCACGAATATGCTTATCTTTGCAGCCGAGAATCACCG
>DINM01000161.1:0-3095 GCA_002423675.1 Verrucomicrobia bacterium UBA5540 | reverse complement strand
AACCTGCCGCCCGCCGATCCGGGCGACCTCATGCGAAACCGTCACCGGTTCATCCAGCCGAAGCTTTCCGGCCTGGAGATCGTCAAACACCACAAACAGATTCGCCAGTTTCGTCATACTGGCCGGGTAACCCTGCGCCGCCGCATGATCTTCCTGAAGAATCGCTCCGGTGGACGCATCAATTACCACCGCGCCGTAATACGGATCGCGCGAACGGACTTCCAGCGCCTGTGCACNNTTTTCCAAGGTTTGGAAAAAAATGTTCCGAAGATCGGAAGAAATCATAATGGTTCCTTTTTGTTAAAGGCGGGCAAGGTAACAGAAGCGAACCGACGTGCGAAGAAATTTCACGAATCAACCTTTTCAAGAGCATTTTTGATGCTGAAACTGAGGCGGTCGGCGAGAACTTTGACGGAGGGTTCGCGCAGCATGTCGCGGTGGCCGCCGGGAACCAGATAGATGTCCTGGTCTTTCGTCAGAACAGCCCATTCCATGGTCATATCCGGCAGGAACCACTTGGCCAGATCATCCGAACGGAACAGCACCACCCGTTCAGGATAACAGCGCGGTTTATACTTCAGCGCCGCCTCGCGGTTGCGGCGGTAAACCTCTTCGCGGTTGGCCAATACGCCTTCTTTCGCCTGCACGCCGTCGAGCATTTTGACGGCATTGGCGGAATCATTCTGAAGAAATGTTTTGATGCGTTCGACGAGAATCTGTAGCCATGTTCGTGCACCGATTACCCGCATCAGCTGGAGCCGCCGGCGGTAGAACGCCATCTTTCGCTCGCAGGGCGGATAGACCCAGCAGTCGATCAGCGCGAGCATCTTGACTTCACAGCCCTGATCGGTCAGCTGACGCGCCATTTCCATGGCGACATAACCGCCGTAGCACCAGCCGCCGAGCAGATACGGCCCGTCCGGCAGAAATTCGCGCAGCACGGAAATATAATGCGCCGCCATGTCCTGAATCGTGGAATGAACGTTGGCCGGATCAACCAGCCCGAGCGACTGGAAGCCGTATACCGGCTGATCCGCCGGCAGATTGTGCACGAGATTCGAGTAACCGAGCAGATCGCCGGGCGCACTGTGCAACAGGAAAAACGGCGTGCGGCCCGGAGCGCCCTCTTTCNNCCTCGCGTTCCGACCACATCGGCCATCTGAGCAATGGTTGGGTACTGAAAGAGCTGCGCAACGGTCAATGAAAGTCCTGATGCCAGAATCCGCTCGACCAGCTGAATCGCGAGCAGCGAATGGCCACCGAGATCGAAAAAGTTATCGTTGATGCCAATCTCATTTATACCGAGCACAGCCGACCAGATTTCCGCCAGCGTTTTCTGCTGCGGCGTTGCGGGCTCGACATAATTCTCGCGCGACCGGGTAACGTTTTTAACCGGCGACGGCAGCGCCTTGCGACCCACTTTGCCTCCCGGAGCAATCGGAAATTCGTCCATCTGCATGAAGGCGACCGGCACCATATATTCCGGCAGGTTCGCCGCAAGAAAAGCGCGCAGTTCTGTGACCGGCGGTGACAGCCCCGGCTCCGGAATATAATAAGCCGCCAGTTCTTTCTGTTCGGAAAGATCATCGCGCCCAACCACGACCGCCTGCGCGATATCGCCGTGCTGTTCCAACACTGCCGCAATCTCATCGGGCTCAATCCGGAATCCGCGAATTTTCACCTGATTGTCCACGCGGCCCATAAAACCGATCCGTCCGTCCGACTGGCGGCAGACCAGATCCCCGGTGCGGTAAAGCATTCCCTCACCCCATGGATTGCGGATGAATTTTTCACGGGTCAGATCGTTCCGGTTCAAATAACCGCGAGCCACGCCTTCGCCGCCGATCAGCAGTTCGCCGGGCATGCCGATGGGCACGGGCTGCTGCCGTGTATCCGCGACATAGAGCGCCGTGCCGGCAATCGGGAGTCCAATCGGTACTTCGCCGGTGACCGCACCGGTCAGTTCGTGAACGGTCGCCACCACCGTGCATTCGGTCGGGCCGTAGGTATTGAACAGACGGACTTTTCCACCGCCCTTCTGCAGCCAGACGCGGCAGAGTTCCGCCGAAACTTTTTCGCCGCCGATAATGACGGCACGCAGCGCCTGCGGCACGGCGCGCAGGTTGCGCACCCATTCGTGCCAGTAGGCGGTCGGCAGATCGACGACGGTGATCTTCCGCCGTTCGATGAATTTTTCAAATTCGGAAATCGAACTGGAAAGCTCATCGCTGCGTAGTACGACCGTGCCGCCGCAGGCCCATATCGGAAACAAANNAGAACCCGGTCTTTCGCGCCGATCCCGTAAGTTTGGATCGAAGCGAGACAGTGGTTCACCACATTGCGGTGTTCAACCATCACGCCTTTCGGTTTACCGGTGGAGCCGGAGGTATAAAAAATGTACGCCAGATTGGTTTTTTCAACCGCAACCGCCGGCTTGGCCGCACCGGGTTTAATCCGGTCAATGCAAATGGTAACACGCCCGTCCGCCTCCATCCGCCCGCTGAGATCGGCGACGGTAACAATCATCTTCATGGCGGTGTCGCCGACGATGAAATCGAGGCGGTCGGCAGGATAGTCGGGATCGAGCGGAACATACGCCCCGCCCGCTTTGAGGATGCCGAGAATCCCGATGCACATTTCGGGCGAGCGGTTTATAAACAGGCCGACCGGTGTATCGGGCGTAACGCCGAGTTCCTGCAACCGCACGGCCAGCGCATCGGCTCGCGCGTTGAGTTCGGCATACGTCAGCTTTTCATCCACTCCTTCGACGGCAATGGCACGCGGCGTTTTTTGCGCCTGCGCCTCGAAGAGCTGATGAATGCAGCGGGTGTCGCCGAAACCGGGCGTGCGCGTCTGGAATTTTTGAAGATCCTGATGGTCGCGCGCGGTCAGCACGGACTGGGCAAATAGAGAAATACTCAGATCGGGTGCTTGCCGGAAAGCTCGAAAATGTTCCCAGACTTTGGCCGGACAGCGCACCTCTTTTTCTCCGAGCACGATGGAATAACCCGGCGGGCGATGCAGTGCCGGAAAGCGCTGGAACAGATCACGAACAAATGTTTTATGTTTGCGGCAGGTTTCAATCGCGTTTTCCG
>DINM01000023.1 GCA_002423675.1 Verrucomicrobia bacterium UBA5540 | reverse complement strand
ACAGCGCTGAATATCCATAGAATAAGCGCGAAGATCGGCGCGCCGAGCAGGACGGTGAGCAGCAGTCCTTTGAGGATATCAATGATGAAGGTTTTCGGAGTGGTTTTGTTGAATCCGTAGCGCTCTTCGAGGACGAAGGTGTCGTAGATGCTGAACGGGATGCCGATCAGCTGGCTGAGCACGATGAGGATTCCGCCGAAGACGAGTCCTTGAATAATCATGTGGTTCGAGGAGGTGAGGGCGATGCCGTTGACCCAGCGGAAGCCGCCGAGCAAAATGAAGGCGATGGTGAGCGGAAGCATGATGGCCGCCTGAATTTGTCCGAAGCGGGTGTTGTCGCGCAGGTAGCGCTGGGATTTGGCGTATTTTTCGGCGTCGTAGATGCCCTGAAACTCGGCCGGTATTTCGGTGGAGACGTTGCGGACGTTGAGAGTTTCGACGATGAGGTTGAGCAGCCAGTTGAAAACCAGCAGGGCGAGAATGAAAATCAGGTATCCGTTCATAAATTGAGTTTCCTTTTGCGTTGATGCGAATGGGCCCAAAAATATATCCTTCGCCGCTATGAGTAAAACACTGTTTGACAAGATTTGGGATGCACACGTCGTGAAAGAGTTGGGCAATGGCGAGGTGCTGCTGTACATCGACCGCCATCTGGTGCACGAGGTGACTAGTCCACAGGCTTTTGAAGGGCTCCGTCTGGCCGGCCGCAAGGTGCGCCGTCCGGAACGGACGTTTGCTACGATGGATCACAATGTGCCGACCGACGAGAACCGGATGAATATCACCGATCCGATCGCCAAGGCGCAGGTGGATGCGCTGACCGATAATGCGGCGCAGACCGGCGTAACGCTTTTTCCGCTAGGTGATAACCGTCAGGGCGTGATTCATATTATCGGCCCGGAGCAGGGCATTGTGCTGCCCGGCATGACCGTGGTTTGCGGCGACTCGCATACCGCGACTCACGGCGCGTTCGGTTCGATCGCGTTCGGGATCGGAACCTCTGAAGTGGAGCATGTACTGGCAACCCAAACGCTGCGCCAGAAAAAGCCGAAAAACTATAAGGTCGAATTTACCGGCAAACTGCAGAAGGGTGTGACCGCCAAAGACATGGTGCTGAAGCTGATTGGCATTATCGGCCCGGCGGGCGGCACCGGCTGTGCGTTTGAGTTCTGCGGCGAAGCGATCCGTTCGCTGTCGATGGAAGGTCGCCTGACGATTTGCAACATGGCGATCGAAGGCGGTGCGCGCGCCGGTTTGGTCACTCCCGATCAGGTGACGTTTGATTACGTTGCTTCCGGTAACCGTGTGTATGCCCCGAAAGGCACAGAACTTGAAAAAGCCATCGATGAATGGAAAAAGCTGACGACCGACGAAGGCGCAAAATTTGACCACGAGATCACTATCGACGTGAGCGATTTGGTTCCGCAGGTGACGTGGGGAACCAGCCCCGGCATGGTGACGGATGTGACCGGTGAAGTGCCGGCGCTCGACGCCGTTCCGGAATATTCTGTGGCCGATGTGCGCGCCGCGCTCGATTACATGGGGCTGGAACCGGGCATGAAGATGACCGATATCCATATCGATACCGTGTTCGTCGGCAGCTGCACCAACGGTCGACTGGAAGATCTGCGTGAAGCCGCCGCGATGATAAAAGGCAAGAAAGTCGCTAAGAACGTTCGCATGATCATCGTACCCGGTTCGGAAGCGGTTCGCTATGCCGCCGAAAAAGAACGGCTGGATCGAATTTTTGTAGAAGCGGGCGCTGAATGGCGCTATGCCGGTTGCAGCATGTGTTTGGCCATGAATCCCGACAAGCTGAAGGATAAGGAGCGGTGTGCTTCGACTTCCAACCGCAACTTTGAAGGGCGGCAGGGTAAGGGCGGTCGGACGCATCTGGTTAGCCCGGCAATGGCCGCAGCCGCAGCTGTTGCAGGACACTTTGTAGACATCCGGAAAGAAGGATGAGCCACTAATTAACACTAATCAGCACTAATTAGTGAGAATCAGTGAAGATTAGTGGTTTGAAAAACAGGAGTTTAAGGATGGAAAAATTCAAAACATTCAAAGGTGTTGTCGCGGGCGTTGACCGCGCGAACATTGATACGGACGCGATCATCCCGAAGGAATACCTGAAGTCGATCAAGCGGACCGGCTTCGGCGCGGCGCTGTTTTCCGACTGGCGTTATAACAACGACGGATCGGATAATCCGGACTTTGTGCTGAACAAGCCGAAAAATAAAAGCGCAGAAGTTCTGATCGCCCGTAACAACTTCGGTTGCGGATCGAGCCGCGAACACGCCGTCTGGGCGGTGGCGCAGTTCGGGTTCAAAGTCGTCATTGCGCCGAGTGAAGGCGATATTCCGGCGTTTGCTGACATCTTCCGGAGCAACTGCGGCAAGAACGGACTGCTGACCATTGAAATGACCGCCGAACAGGTTGATAAAATTTTCCAAACATTGGAAAAAGAGCCCGGCGTTAAGGCGACCGTGGATCTGGAAAATCAGAAAGTTACTGTGCACAGCGCGTCCGGCGATCAGGAGTATGCGTTCGATGTTGATCCGGTGCTGAAAAACAAGCTGGTGAACGGGCTGGACGATATCGGCCTGACCCTTCAGTATGCCGACGACATTGCGGCGTACGAAGCGCAGCATTAACTCCGGGAGCGGCTTATGCAACAGAACCAGCGCGTTTTGATTCCTCTGATCGGCATCATTGCTTTGGTGGCCGCCGGATTCGTTTTGAAGGTTGCACAAGTGGTGATTCTTCCATTGGTCATTGCTTGGTTCTTGTCCTACATTCTTGCGCCACTGGTCAATTTTCTAGCCCGTCACAAAGTCCCGACCGGCCCGTCGGTTGGTGTCGTTCTGATTCTTCTGCTGGGCTTCTTTTATCTGGCTGGACTTTTTGTTTATTCACGAACGTTGGCTTTTGCGGATGAATATCCGAAATATGCTGATCAGTTGAACCAGATTGCGGCGACATTCACCGAACGTGTGACCCTGCCATCATGGTGGTCGTTTAANNCTTTTTCAAAAACTTGCTGTTGGTACTGATTTTTTTGGTCTTCATGTTATTGGGCAAGCCATACTTTCAGAGTAAAATTGAACGGGCATTTCCTGATTCTCAGGGTGAAACTGTCAACCGGGTCACGGTCTCGATCGCCAGTCAGATCAGTCGATATCTATATATCAAACTCATGTTAAGTCTTCTTACTGGCGCGTTGGTTTGGGGGGTACTCCGGGTGATGGGCGTGGATTTCCCGATCACCTGGGCGGTACTGGCATTTTTGCTGAATTTTATCCCGACAGTCGGTTCGATTGTTGCAACTGTTCCGCCGGTTTTGCTGGCCCTGGTTCAGTTTTATCCCAACCTTTGGATGGCCGGAGCAGTCCTTTTGGTACTGGCACTGATTCAACAGGTGATTGGTAATTTTGTTGAACCCAAGTTGATGGGCGAAAATTTAAACCTCAGTCCAGTGGTTATCCTTCTTTCACTCGTTTTCTGGGGCTGGTTGTGGGGCATCACTGGTGCGCTTCTTTCGGTGCCGATTGCCGCCGCCATAAAAATTGTCTGCGAAAACATCGAGATGCTTCAGCCGATCAGCGTGCTGATGGGTTCCGGCAAGCATTATCACAAACACGGTTGATCGTTTTGGAGTCCTGTTGATGAAACTTCCCGATATTCTTTCTTTTCCCGATGTCAAACTGCGTATTCGCGAGGCGCTGGCTGAAGATCTGGGCCCGGATAAACTGGACGCCACAACCTATTCACTGATGCCCTCGAACGAACCGGCAAAAGCGCATCTGGTCGCCCGTGAAGAGATGGTGTTAGCTGGCGGTCCGGTCGCTGCGGAAGTATTCCGTCGGGTGGATTCATCGCTCAACGTAGTTCAAAAAAAGGCAGAGGGAACAAAAGTTCATCCGGGCGACGTGATACTAGCCATTTCCGGTTCTGCACGCGCCATACTGGTGGCTGAACGCACCGCGTTGAACTTTATNNTCCGTTGTCTGCGGCGGCGGAACCAATCACCGCTACGGTCTGTTTGACCGTGTGCTGATCAAAGATAACCATCTCGCGCATTGGACTCGCACGGGCGGAACACTGGCCGGGGCCGTCACCGAGTCTCGCAAAAAATATCCGGATCTGCTCGTCGAAGTGGAAGTCGACACCATCGAGCAGCTCAAAGAGGTGCTGGTTGCCAAGCCGGACTGGGTGCTGCTCGACAACATGCCGCCGCTCAAACTGCGTGAATGCGTCAAGTTGTGCGACGGAATTTGTAAAACGGAAGCCTCCGGCGGTGTGAACTTGAAAACGATCCGCGAGATCGCCAAAACCGGCGTAAACGCGGTTTCTGTCGGTGCTCTCACACACTCCGCGCCTTCTGCCGACCTCGCGTTGGACTTCGTCTGAAATGACCACATCTGCAACACTCGTCATCGATATCGGTAATACCAGCACCTCGCTGGCGGTGGCCCGCGGACTGAAGCTTTCCAACATTCAACGCACGCCATCGGCTGATCCGGCGTTCAAACTACGAACCACTCCTATGCGGGCAGTGATTGCCTCGGTAAAACCCAACGTGAATAAGCGCTGGGAAAAATTTCTGAAAGCGCAGGGTGTTTCCGAAATTCTGCGGGTAAACCACACGGTAAATCTCGGTGTGCCCGTTTCTTATCCAAAGCCCGAAACCATCGGCGCTGACCGGCTCCCCCACGCCTGCGAAGCGGCGGCGGACTACGGCACGCCGGTCGTCGTCTGCGACTTCGGCACCGCGCTCACCTTTGATATCATCAAAAAGAACGAAGGCTATGTTGGAGGAATTATCTGTCCGGGCCTGCAGCTGATGTTCGACTATCTTGTTTAAAAAACGGCGCTGCTA
>DINM01000131.1 GCA_002423675.1 Verrucomicrobia bacterium UBA5540 | reverse complement strand
CTGATCTCCAGCCTCAATGCCATTGCCTAAGTTGAAAACAAGATTTCCGCCATTGGCATCCCCGGTAGCAAACTCACCACTGAGGCCCCATCCTTTGCTAGCGCCATTGAACAGGATCTCATCATCGCTATCCCATAGGAAGGATCCGGTGTTCACGACAGCATTCCATGCTGAATTATTGTCGCTATAGTTGGTATCCCAAGCTCCATTGATGCCATCGCCATCTTTGTCCACAAAGATGAGAAATTTAATTCCCTCCGAAATGGCCAAATCATTCGCATCATTCAGCGTCGCGACATCAAAGTCGACCGACACCGTGGCAAAGGCAGTTAAAGACAGCGCCATTGCCGCTATAATCATCATTATTTTTTTCATACAATTTTCCTTTTTTTTCTTAGTCCTAGTACGGTTTTTGAATGGTTACTTTCCCGCCGACTTCTGCAACAGACGTACGCAACAACATCCCCTCAGATGAAGGAATGCTCAGCGAAGGATTCGTCCAGCGCTGAAGTCCGGGATGGTAACTGGTCGAAGTAACCGGAGATTTATTCTGGCTGGCGGCCGAATTATTATAAAGATTGATTGAACGTCCTGTTAACGCCGAAACAGCAGAGGCCTGAACCGCCACAGGGAATCCGGAACTGATCAGTGTGTCTTTAGCCACACCAGCAGGAACCAGCAGAGCCACATCATAGTCCGGCACATCGCCGTTGCAAATATACGACAGCTCCGCAGCCGAATTGTTTCGAATCAGAATCATTGAATCCGGATTTAAAATCTGGTTGAGATTCGTCCAGCGCTTAAGACCTGGGTGATAGCTCACAGAGGTCGTTGCGGATTTGTTGATGCCGTTCGCAGTATTATTATAGACATTAATACTAACCCTATTGGTATAAGACACTCCATACATGCCCGCCGGAAAAACCGAGCCGATTGTTTGGTGCGCATACACACGGAAGGTATCCCCATTAGCAATATAACCTGAGAGGTCATCTGCGATCGTCAGTCCGCCTGAACCGTTCGCGGTAATCGTGCTCCAGAGTCCTTCACCTGCACCATCGATGACGCGGATGTAGTAGCTGGAGTTATACGTGTCGGCACTCAACGCTTCGTTCACTGTAATGCCTGTGCCTGTCACGGAATCCACCGTGAAAGTCGCTTCGACATTATTGTTGAACGGAACAGAGACCAGCACGTCCGAATTCGCGGGAACAGTGACTACATTGTAGCCGACCGCTTCCGCTGCATTTGCCGCCTGAGCGGCCAATGCCAGCAGCGCTGCTGCTGTGATCGCACTTGCTTTAATCTTCATTATTTCTCCTGTTCTTTCCTTGTTAACTCCCGGGTTCTGCTTTCGAACCGGCCCCTTCCCTTCCTGAACCGGCTCTCGGCAGACCCCGCCTTTTCTCTTCCAAAACCTTTTTCTTTGCGCCCGACTTTTTGATTCTTCCGAATCTTTTTTACTTTCTGTCCGCGTCTCTGAAACAGGCCTCTTCTGATTTCGCGGAAAAATCTAAATTTTATGTGTGCGGACTTGATGAGCTTCTGTTTTTACTTTCGTTAAATCGCCTCCGCCAGGCGGAGCAGTTATCAGTTCACAGTTCAATGTTATCGGGATGTCAGTCCTCTGGCTTCAGTCATCAATCTCCTACCGAAAATCCATGGTCTAAGGTCTGAAGCCTTCTTCCCCTGAATTGCGCACTAAATCTACGGGCGGCGTATTTGCGTTTTGTGAGCGTTTTTTTTGATTCTCGTGTGATTTGCGTGCGGGCTTAAACCGCATAAATAACCCTGTAAATAAAGAACAGATCGATACGACGACTCCACAGGATGCAGCAAAAGTACGATTGACTCCCATTCCGGGGATTCTGGATTTACAACGGTTTGAAGCCTCGTTCGACCAGCCGGGAGAAAATGCCGAACAGCACGATGTACTGCGAGTGACAAGCACGACAGGAATAACTGCTCATGAAGACCGCCGGACGCCATGCGCGGGATCGCGCTGACGGATACCGCACCGTTCCGCCGCAATGCGGACAGGCTTTGCTTATCAGTTTAAACCGCATATTCACATTCTCTCCGCCGTCGACCGACGAACGTGTATTCAAACGGACGGTTATTAAGCAAAGATTATGCATTCATGACAAATCGGTGAAATCAACAGACGGAGTCTGTGATTAAAAACCGCATTTTGCGACCGCGTCCATGCGTTCCGGACGGCACAGTCGTGTGCCGATCCGTACTGCCAGCGCAGAAATTTCACCGGTCTTGCTGCGGAAATATTTATCAACCAGATTCAGGTGGCGGAAAAAAAACCGGCAGAAACCATTCTCCGGATAGGCATATACGGCAACCGTATAGCCGGTTGAATCCCCGTTTCCGGCCAGCCGAATATGGATCAGCGCCTGATAAAAACCAAAAAAACGGCGGCCCTCCGTATAGTACGCCAGATCGAAGGTCTCTTGCCCCGTCAACCGTCCGGCCACTTCAGTAATATCGGTGCGTTCCTGATGACCGTTGATGAAAAACCATGTATTGCTCGCACTTTGCTGAATGACAAATTCCGGAAGCTGTCCCGGAGGCAGCATTTTAACATACTCCTCCTGTACACAGGTCAGGAAAGACGGCTGTTGAAGAATCGATATCGCGGACTGGATACCGACCGGAACCGTTCCGCCGGTTTCCGCAAAAATAAACTCCTTCGCCAGCAGATCGCGGGAAAGATCATCATCAACCAGCGCAGTTGTCTCCTGTATGTTCAAAGCAAATGCCGTCACCGACAGTGCCAGAAATAACAGAAAACAAATTCCGACTCGCAGGATTTTCATTTGTCACCGAATCTGTAGCCGATGCCTCGCACAGTTTCGATGTAGCTTCCGGCACGCTTCAGCTTGCGCCGCAGCCCGACAATCTGGACATCAACGGAACGTTCAGTGACGGGATAATCTTCGCCGTGCACTGCGTCCACAATCTGGTAACGCGTAAAGACCCAGCCGGGCCGGCGGGCAAGAAAATGCAGCAGGCGGAATTCAGTTGCCGAAAGATCCACCGGCTTGTCTTTGACCAGTACTTCATGGCGTCCGGGATGGATAACCAGGTCGTAGACTTTGAGGACATCCTCCGGAGAGAGCTCGGGAGCGGAAGCTTTACGGCGCAACACGGCTTTNNCGGCTTTGACGCGCGCTCCAAGTATCTTCGGGCTGAACGGCTTCACAATGTAATCATCAGCCCCCAGTTCGAGACCCGTAATAATATCGGTCTCTTCGCCGCGTGCCGTCATCATAATGACCGGAATATTCTGTGTCCGGTCATTGCGTTTCAGCATCCGGCAGATTTCGAGACCATCTTTACCCGGCAACATCAGATCCAGCAGGATCAGATCCGGAACAGCCCGTTCCACCAGTTTAATGCCCGCCTCCCCGGATTCCGCCTCCAGCACGCCGAAGTTTTCGCGCTGCAGGTTGTACTTCACCAGCTCGCGGATATCCTCTTCGTCCTCAATAATCAGGATGCTCGTTTTTGTCATTACCGCCCCCTCACTCAATTTTTCAGTCAGCAGTTAATAACGGCGACATTAGAGTCTGATAAGGCTCAGGTTAAAAAACGGTTTCCAATGTTTGGAAACCGGCCTTTGCAAAAGGTTCCGGTGGACACGCCGACGAGGCCGAATTTCAGATTTTTTCCAATGTTTGGAAAANNAACGGCCCCGAAGATGGCAAACGGAACAACCAGCGCGGTCATCATGAAGCGGAAAAAGGTGAAGTGATAGAGCGGATTGGGAATCGCTTTATAGACGTTCCAGAAGATGAGCAGGCAGCAAAGCCAGACACCGGCGAAGTTGGGGAACGCATCGCCGGAGTGCATCATTTTTAAGCCCGGCGCACGCTTTTTTGTGATCGGAAAAAGCAGATTAGAACCCATGTGTCCCATCTGGTCTTCAATGACGTGGATGACGTAGGCCCCGAAGACGATGACGCCCGCCTGCCATGTCCAAATGGACGCAATCCCGGCCAGAAAGGCCCCGACGGTGAGCGAATGCGACCAGTTGCGATGCCACGGCAGAAAGTCGATCTCGACCTGTCCGGCAGGATTCCGGGTGAATTTNNAATTTAAAACTGGGGCCGTCGAAAATATCGACGGTGTAGGTCGGCTCGTAGCTTTGCATAATGGGTGCGGAAAATTTGGCCAGTCCAACCGATCGGTCGGCGGGCAGTGTGTCGGGCTGCGGTACCTGCCCCGTACTGACGACGGGGCCGAACTGCACGCGTACTTCGCCCGCATCCGGATCAATTTTTACACGGTATTGCCGCCAGTTGTCCGCGCCCATTTTGATGGTGGAGAGTTTGACG
>DINM01000065.1 GCA_002423675.1 Verrucomicrobia bacterium UBA5540 | reverse complement strand
ACGTCTGTCATCGCAACGCTCGGGAACATTGGCCCTGGTCTGTCTGCGGTCGGTGCCACCCAGAACTACGCGGCGATTCCGGTAGCCGGACAGATCATCCTGACCTTTTGCATGTTGCTCGGCCGTCTTGAGCTCTACACCGTTTTAATTCTTTTTCTACCCTCATTTTGGAAGCGCTGATCCATGAAACAATCCTCTCCTGTTGTCAGTCTGATTAGTTTGGGCTGCGCTAAAAACACCGTTGATTCCGAGCTTATTCTCGGACGCTTCGTCGAAAGCGGTTGGCTGATTGCGGAAGAGCCGGCGGATGCAGATGTCTGTCTCGTCAACACGTGTGGTTTTATTCAGGATGCCCGCGAAGAGGCGGCGGGAGTTCTCCATGAACTGCGCGGGCTCANNCTTGGCTGTCTGGTAAAACGCGTAGCCGACAGTCCGGAACTGGAAGAATTTCTTTCCGCCGCAGACGCGCGCGCCTCGTTTCATGACTACAGCCGGCTGCCGGAAATCTGCGCCGGGCTGCTCGGCGAAAAGGCGGATGTGACGGAGCTGGAAGGTTACACTGAATTTCTAATTCGTCCGCGCTTACGGTTCGGCTCGCCGCATACCGCGTATCTGAAAATTTCCGAGGGGTGTTCTAATCCCTGCACATTTTGTTCGATCCCTAAAATACGAGGGAAACAGATCAGCCGCCCGATGGATGATATTCTGAGCGAGGCCCGCGCGCTGATTGAGGCGGGCGCGGTGGAGCTGAATCTGATTGCGCAGGATACGACGGCCTATGGCAAAGAGTGGAACGGCGAACTGCACCTCAAGGATTTGTTGATCCGTCTGCGAGACGAAATTGAGGAAGATGTCTGGTTTAGGCTGATGTATGCCTGTCCGCAGCACCTGACTCGCGAGGTGCTGGAGGTGCTGGCTTCAGATTCGCGGTTTTGTCATTACATCGATATGCCGCTTCAGCATATTTCCGACCGCATGCTTGATCTGATGGGTCGCCAGGTCACAACGTTCCACCCGACCCAAGGGAGAGAGGCCGACGCAGAGCGGCGGCAGCGAAACGGAGTGAAGCGGCAAACATTGGAAAAACTCGATCTGATCCGGATAATCCTTCCGGATTGTGCGATTCGCACCGCGTTTATCACCGGCCATCCCGGCGAAACCGAAGAGGATTTTGCCGAGTTGCTGGCGTTTGTCAAAGAAGGGCGGTTTACCCACGCCGGTGTATTTGCCTATTCCGCAGAATCGGGAACACGTTCGGCTGAAATGACCGACGGTGTTCCGCAGGAAATCAAAGAAGAACGCCGTGCGCTTTTGATGGAAGCCCAACGTGAGGTTTCAGCTGCGCGTTGCGCAACTCAGGTTGGTAACACGGTTGAAGTGATGATTGACGGAGCCGGCGAGGAAGGTTTGATTGGCCGGACGCAACGCGAAGCCCCGGAAGTGGACGGTGTGGTTTTTCTGCCGGAGTTTGACGCCGTTCCCGGTGACCGCTTTGAGGTGCAGGTCACCGGTTCGTTAGACTACGACTTGATCGCAGAGTAGGTCTGATTCAGGAAATATTTTCCAGCTATCCCGAATGGAATGCGGTTCTGTGCGTCAGTTTTGCGGACGGTTCGGACCGAAGTTGAACGGGTCTACTTTCCGCTGCCAGATATCTGTTGCAGCATTTCCGCTCAGCGTGGTGCCGAAGGTATTGACCGCCTGTTTAACGACATCTCTCAGNNAATTTTTTCGGTACGGCGTAAACGATATCGCCGGGTTCCAGAGGAACGTCCAGCGCACGTCCGCCGAGGATTTTAAAGATTCTGGCCTTTTTGGCATCGAACTGTGACATATCCATGAGCATGACTTTGGGATTCGCGGTGTTCCCACGGATAATGAGGACGTGACCGTCACCGGTATCGGGGTTGATGCCGCCGGCCTGTACGAGGACGTTCATCAGCGAGGTTTCCGATGAAGCGAACTGAACTCCCTGCGGGTTGTTGAACGAGCCGAGTGCATAGATTTTCCGTTCCAGCGCAGACGGAATGGTGATGATATCTCCAGCCAGAATTTCAACGTTTTGTGAGGCATCGGCTTTGTAGATAAGGCGCTCGAAGTCGACGGGAACGACTTCGCCGTCCCGTACGAGTGTTGCGTGGGCATAGTCGTGAATGTCGGCGCTGACGTCGCGAATGACACCGACTTTGGGTCCGCCTGCCATGGCAATGGCATCCAGAAGATGTGTGCGGCCCTGAAGCGGATAAACCTGCGGCTTGTACAGTTGTCCCAGGACGGTGAAGGTTTGGCTGCCGAGGCTGACCGGACCGACATTGAGAATAATGTAGTTCAGTTTGGCCCGGATGCGCGCCCGCNNGCCGGAATGGTTCCAAGAAGCATGTAGGTGATGTTGCCTGCCGGGTCGATCGGCAGAACACGACGGGTTTCAGCATCGCCCTCTCCGTAGAGGGTGATTTCAAGAACATCGCCGACACCCAGGCGGTAGGGGCCGTCCTGAGTTTTTGAGGGAAGTTGGGTGTGACCCATTTCTTCCGGGTTGAGCTGAACCCATTTGCCGATTTCCATTTCTTTCAAGGAAAGGTCTCCGGCATTCGGCAACTCAAGCATTTCGGCGGGCACAAGATCTTTATTGCTTTCGAGCTTAGGCTGGTTGCGCAGGGAGGCGCACCCGGCGGTGAGAATCANNCGGTTTCATTTTCATGGCGCAACCGTTCTGTTCGGGATATATCCACCAGGGAACAGATATTTTTTGTTTATGTCGCTGGCGAACTCGCCGGCAAACGTGTTGACGAACGTTTCGAACATGGCTTTGACCAGAGTTCGGGTGAAGAGGAAGGATTTCTCAGGCACATAGACGATGTCGCCAGCCTCAAGGAAGACGTTGTGTTCTTTGCCTTTGAGGATGGCTTCCAGATTGACTTTGAAGACCTTCGGATCGCTCATGGCATCACGCAGAATAACGATCCGCTTGATATCAGCGGTGTCTTCCTTATAGCCGCCGGCGCCTGCGTCGAGTCCGGCGATAAGCTGAGTGAGGGTCAGACCGGCCGTAAAGGGTTGCGACTGCTGCTGGTTGACTTCACCCATAAGGTAAACTTCGCGACCCAGTGCGGACGCAATGTAAATGACATCGCCGGGGCGGATGTAGATGTCTTCTGAAAAATCATCTTTGGTCATCAGGGCATCGAAGTTGACAGGAATTTTTTCTTTGCCGCGCAACAGCCAGCTGTCTTTGTAGTTATGAATTGGAATCCAGCTGTCATGATATTTCCCTAACGCGATACCACCGGCTTTTGCAATGGCCTGCCGAACCGTGGTGGGGGTGTCGAGCGGGTAAACGCCTCCATTTTCAACTTTTCCGAAGATGGAAAAACGGTTGGAGATAAATTTGGTCGGAATAATGGAGACATCCGGGTTGTTGAACAGGTTGCCCAGTTTGGATTCCATTTCTTTGGCGACATCTTCTGCAGTCCGGCCTTCGGCCTGGATACCGGGCAGAAACCGGTAGTACAATTTTCCATCCGGAGCGACCGGTACATTTTCGGCGATGGTGTCGCGCTGTCCGAAGACGCTGATTTCCACCTCATCACCGACCTGCAGCTTGCGATCTTCGGTGGTGTGCGGAACAAAATATTCCGCCGGGAATTTAGAACGTCGCTGGGTCGCTGTGATCTGATTCACCAGATTGGTGTTGACGGAGTTGGTTTCTGAAACGGGAGCCAGTTCCGTAAGGTTAGTCCTTGCGGAACTCTGCGGCAGGACCTGAGCCNNTTATCGCAGAAAAAAACAGCTTATTTCTCATCGTCTTCAGATCCCTTGTCCGGTTCGCCAAGCCAGTCGCGGAAGGAAATTTCATCCGTTTCTTTTTCAGGCGCGGTTTCTTCGGTATTTTCGTCCAGCGGTTCCGCGTCAGCATCCTCTTCGAAAACGGCATGGGACGATTCATCTTCACCGATGAATTCAGGAAGGGCTTCGTCTTCCGGCCAGTCATCATTTTCACCGAGCTGCGGTTCAGAGATGGAGAGATCCTCCAGATCCTCGTTATCGGTCTTGTCGTTCGGTGCGGCAGGTTTCTTGAATCGAGTCAGCAGGGCGGTGAACGACTGTAGCCGAGCGAATAGAGTTTCTATGGGGTTGCGCGGTTCGGCTAGGTTGCGGATGATGCGCTGCTGACGTACATCTTCGATGTAGTAGGGGTCGACCCGGTTGAAAATCAGCGCACGCGGCGCAAGACCGCGATCTTCCAGAAATTCAAGTCCGGCATCCACAAGGCGCCGGTCGCTGACCGGTGAGGCGAGCACGTAGATGATTTCGTCGAGGAATCCGGCAATGGTTCCGGATATGGGATGATCCAGAACCGCCGGGGATTCTGTGATGATCAAATCATAGTTTTGCCGGAGTAGATCCCACAGCCGCGGCATAGCCGACCCTTTTGCGAGATCCAACAAGTTGGCGTGCAGTTCCTGCACCCGGATGACGTCGACGTCGTCGACGCTGGTGAGCATATCATCGAGTTCTGCCTGGCCAAGCAGGTAGTCTTCGATGCCGAGCTGAGGCCAGCCCGATTCTGTGGTGCCGGGCAGACAGGGGTTCGGCAGCGTATCGAAGCCGACGAAAAGGACTTTGATGTTCAGCGAGTTGTAATAGCGCGCCAGATTGAAGGCCAGAACGCTCTTGCCCTCGCCGTCAAGCGAACTGAAAAAACCGAGGACTTTAGCTCGGTGCCCCTGCAAGACAATGTTCAGGCGTTCTGAAATCTCCCGCAGGGAGGGGAGCAGAAGCTGATAAATGTCGTAGTTTTCCAGATGCGGGATTTCGACGATAGAGGCCAGACAAGGGGCATCGTAGGCGGTTTCAAGTTGTTGCTGTGTGCGGATTTTTGCGTCGAGAAGCTCGATGATGATCACGAGGACCAGTCCGCCGAAAAACCCGAGGATAAACCCGACGATTGGAATGACTCTACCGATTAGAGACTCAGAGGTGGGCTCGGCGGCAGTGGCCAGACTGATGAGTTTGAAGTCCGAGAGGTTGGAATCCATTGTAAGGCGAGCCGATTCTTCGCTGGCCTTAATTGATTTGAGCGCGACGTCGGCCTGCGAGCGTTTTTCCAGAAGAGCAGCATACTCTTTTTCAAGGCCTGGCAGTGCTTTGAATTTTTCCTGCAATGCAGCGAGATCGTTTTTGAGTGATTCGACCTGCGTAGCGGCGACACTTTCTTCCGAACGTAACTTGAGGAGCTCTCCTTCGAGCTGTCCTTTAAGCGGGTTTTTCACGTATGTGCGTTCTCGTGTTTCGTCGAAGGTTCCGCTCTGGAGCAGTTTCCGCAGTTCGTCGAGTTCGCGCTCCTGCCGCAGAATTTTCGGGTTGTCAGGCGCATACTGAATGCGGGCCTGGAGCAGGGCGGCTTCCGCATTTGAAATTCGGCCTTTCAGCGGATTGTCTTCTTGCGCTTCGTTAAGGACTTCTTCCGGCAGATCCGCGATCATTTTCACGTAGTTCTTGATGCGGACAACCAGACCTTCGTGTGCGACCTGTGCAACATTCAGGCGTTCGGTTGCCGCGTTAACCGATGAAAAATAGTTCTGATACTGCGTGTTGAGTTCCAGCAGATGGTTTTTCAGCTGGAAATTTTCGACGGATTTGACGGCTTCGTTAAAGGTTTTTTCGGTTGTTTCTCTCTGAGCTTTGTACTGTTTGTACGCCGCCGAGGCGAGCTGATGGTAATACGCTGCATTGTCCGTGATGATAATGTCGGCCAGCTTATTGACGGCCTCTATGGCCGTTTTTTCACTGGGCATGGAGCTTACCTTCAGTGTGACAATATCGGATTTGCTTTGTGAGTCGAACGAGACATTTTTTGTGAGCGGCTTGAAACCGGTGGCATCCTCGAGAGCTTTGATATGCGCAGGAGAGAGGAACATGTCGACCAATGTGTCTTGACTGAGCGGGCGCAGCAGAAATGATGAACCCTGTGTGTCAATCTGCTTCTGGGTCGGTTTGGTATAGATGATGGTGGATGTAGCGGACCAGCTGATACCGCCTTGCAGACTGCGCGCGATGGGAATGAATAGTAGAAACAGACCGAATGCGGAAAGGAGGACGATCCAGAAACGGCGATAAATCCCGCGTACGATTTTGATGATGTCCAAATTACGGAAAAAGTCCTGAAAGGAGCTTTCCTTCCGGATGGTACGACCGGGTCGGACAGAATCCGAGAGACTCGTACCGGGCATCGCGGCTTTGGAAGGCCGGGTGGTATCACGTGTGAGGGTCGGCGAAATGGTCTCGAGATCGCTGAACTGATCTTTGATGCGGAATGGAGTTTCGCCATCGATGCGGGGTAACTCCGGGGGAACGGGTCCTTCAGGAGATGATTCGCCGGAGGGCTGCAACTCTTTAGCCTCCGGATCTACGTCGGTTGTTCCCTTTTCTTCGGATTTGGTTTCCGGCTGTTCATCCGCCGGGGTTCCGAATTTGAGCTCATCGTCTTTCGGTTTATCTCTCATAGGTTCAGGCTCGTTTTGTTTAGGGCTGCTTTAAATCGACGTTCGTCCATAGCGTTGTGCCTGCCGATCCGGTGCATTTCCGACGATCCGTTTATAGACGGTTTTTATTTTTCTACGCAACATGATAAGTATTTCATAGGCAAAAGCTACGGATACAATAAGGAATTTATTACGCTTTTTCAGTGCCGATGGCAATAGAGGGATTGCATATCCTTGTTCTTTAGCATGATCAAGGAAGCGGATCACCAGATCGAAATAGCGGAGATTTTTCAACCTCCAGAATCGCCAGTATTTTGGAGCTGGTCCAAGATGGGCGAGATGAGCGGATGGGTTGCTGTTGAGTAACACATCGCGAACGGGCGGAGGATTTTCCGCGAACATCAGCCAGGCGCTCAAGGCGAACTCCGCTGGCATATAATAGGCGGGGTCTGTTTTTGACGGATCAGAATAGACCAGGACCTTTTCCATGTAGGTCTGCCAGACGCCGGCAAAGTCCAGCAGGTCGCGGTGTAAGACGAGATTTCCCGAAAGAACCGTGGTGGCACGCGCAGGCGTTTTATTCTGGCCGACGTCCTCCTGCCAACGTTTCAGGAACCGCTCGGGGATGCCGCTTTCCGGGTCACCGGGCGTGCGGTAATAACGGAAAATGCGGTCGTCTTCTTCAACAGTACGCGAACGGGCATAGAGCGCGGGTTCGTTGGGGGCTAAATACGGATCCAGATTTCCTGTCGCAATGCAGTCGCCATCGAGCAACGCAATCCACGGCTCGTTGCACTCCTTCGCTGTAAGCAGAGCTTCGCCTTTGAGAATGTCGGCGATGATTCGCATGGCTCCGGGCGTATCACTTCGCGGAATCGACGAGTCGAAAACAAATACGTTTTCAAACTGAGTAAAGAAGGCTTTGTCGTCCGCAGAAAGTGAAATACCGAGGATGTGGATGCGCTGGGCGGGCTGGAAAAATTTGAGTGACAAAACCAGTACGTAAACCGGGATCACATAATTGCTGTCCGCAATAATAGTCACAACGGATTTGGGGTGGTTCTGCATAACATTTAAATGGGATCTATTTAACTCGTATATTGCGTTGTACTGTACACGCCGTCCAGTAAATAGGTGGTAAAGACGAGATCAATGTTCGTTGCCATCGGCAAAGCCAATCCAACGATTGGTGCCGATCTGGTACAGGTCGAGCTGATGCATCCGATATGCATTCCATCCAGTGCCGTCCGGTGTCAGCAGAGGATTTTCGGCGAGAGGAGATTCGGAATATTCATCCGGTGTCAGGGTGGTAATGTCGAATCCAAGCAACTGGTGGCCATAGAGCTTCAGGCAGTCCTGTGCAAAACGGATGAGATGCCCGTTGACGATCCGGATACGGCCGCCGCAGCGAGCACGAGTCCGGTCGCCGTTGATCACCGGGTTTTTAGCATGGGCATGCCATGGGCCGGTTGGCTGATCCGCATAAAAAACATCCATGATTTCATTTTGACCTCTGCAGGTGAACAGCCACCAGCGACCATTATATTCGACAATGGAGTTGTCTTTGTAGTCTCCGTGTACCAGATCGGCGATGTGCGTCCAATGTATCGGGAACGGATCGGCCTTGTACAGCCGGATGGACTTCGCCTCATGACTTTCCGGGATCATGTAATAGGAACCGTTCCATTTGAATACATCCGGATAAGAAAGATGAAACGGTTCGTTGAGCACGATCTGCCGATAGACCCAGTTGGTGGTATCCGTGCTGGTCGCCAAACCGATTTCTCCCTGATGGGTTGAAACGCTGGAAACTTCAAAAAACAGATACCACAGTCCGTTCTCTTTCACGGCGAAGGGATCGGCCACAAACCGAGCGGCGGTATCCGTAACATCGCGGGCGCGCAGAATCGGTTTTTCCGGCACGGTCAGTTTAAACGGGGTTGTGCCGCGAACGATGCCGATCGACCACTGCTCACTGCGCAACCAGTGGCTGGCGCGCAGTTGATTCGCATAATGCGAGTTGAGAAAAAAACGGTCTAGGCCGATTGCGGTGATCAGTAGAAGTAGAATGGAAAATCCGGCGATGTTCGCCTTTTTCATCGAAGACTCCGATCACCCGAAGTGTTTTTCAATGTCGCGCACGATCATGCGGATCATGTCTGCATCGACTTGTGCCTTCTTCATCAGGCAGGCGCGGTCAACGGCCAGTTTGCAGACCCGGTTGATCTGGCGGGGACATCCGCCGGAAAATGAAAAGAGGGGGTCGATACTGTCCGGATTGAAGATATCTGTTTTCTCCGCACCGGCGGTTTTCAGTCGGTGTTCGAGATACGGCGCCATTTCTTCGTAACGCAGATTTTTCAGATAACAGAACATACCCAGCCGCTGATAGATCTGTGGCAAAGAGCTCAGCTTTGCTTTCAGCTCCGGCTGGCCGGAAAGAATAATTGTCAGAACCGATTCCTGCTGATTGTAGTTCGTCAGGCACTTCAGTTCATCCAAACACTCTTCGCTCAGGAACTGCGCTTCGTCCAGAATCAGAATCAGATGCTTGCCGATCGAAGCGATCTTGTTGTGCAATAGCTGTTCAAACTCCTTGAGCAGATAATATTTATCGTCATTCACGGCGATGTCGCCTTTGCCGCGCAGCTGCTGGTTGATTTCCGCCACGATATGTTCAAAAGGCAGGTGGGCGGTGTGCAGCTTAATGGTCGTATAAAGATCTTTACGCAAACGAGATGTCAGCACATTCAGTACCATGGTCTTTCCGCTGCCGATCTCGCCGGTCATTGCTCCCATGCCCATGCCGCGGTCGGATACGAGATAAAGCAACCGGGCCAATGCTTCGCCGTGCGCCTCGCTTTCATAGAAAAACTGTGCATCGGAGTTCGACTCGAACGGCGGCCGCCTCATTTTCCAGAAGGATAAATATTCCATAATGTCTTTTACCTGTCTTTTGCGGGGGAGAATAGGGGAAGAGACTCATATTTTGAAAGAAAAATCACAACCAATTGACTTCCAATGGATTTGGAGAAACTGGAGCGGGAGACGGTCTTCAGCAGGGAGCCCTTAAAAATCTCCAGAAAATATTTTATTAACACTTCACCACAATGCTTTGCGATTGTGTATATTTTTATATATTTTGGAAAAATGTCCGTCCAGAAANNAAAAAGCAAGACAACAACAGACGGATCAAATCCTCGCATCCCCCAGTATTTCGGACTTCCAAACACCACTTTCATTTCCCGATAATCGACTATTTTCTGCCAACTCGTTGGGTTTGTGGTCTGTGAACCTGTTCAAATACACGCGTTACAACAAACTCTGCGGATCTGTTATGTCATAATACGGCCCTTTTTGGCACCTATCTGGCAGGGACTCTATGCATATCCATCTGAACCTTTCTTAAGCGGCTAAATCCATAATCCCGTCCTTGAATTTGACTCCCTCGATGAGTTTTAAGATCAATGCGTGCCCGTTCATTCTGCGACAATGCTTACCGATCTGCTCCGTAAACACAACATTGCCCCAGACACTTTGTTGGAAAGCGAAGTTCGGCGGGATGGATGTCGGTGCGGCCCGACGACTAATACCAGCATCAAAAACATTTCGGCATATACTATTGGTGGCTCACTCGGAGAGTTTGCCCTGTCGATTGGTTCGAAGTGTAAAGGTAGGGCGACGTCTCCGACGGAGCCGGAAATCTGCCGGAAGGTTTTAGCGATTGGTATAAAGGCTTTGGAGGAGGAGAAAAGCCTGTTCCGCCGGCATGGAAAAATGAGCGGTGGAGTATGGACTTCGTGCATGATNNGTGCAAACTGCCGTATCGGAACATCTTGGACGACTTACCCGGGAATGTCTTTGGATCGAGACGAAGACCTCGCTGAACGGCGAGCGGGTTAAACGGGGCTTGAGTTGCCTGATTGATCTGAGCGCAAGTCGGATCGGCTGGGGATGGAAAATGGACTCGAGCTTAGAGGGTGTGTTCTAGATCAGTGGGCTTATGAATCCGGCGTCCCTCTCGACTTTATCGATCTGGGAAAGCCGCAGTAGAATGGATATGTGGAAAGCTTTAATGCAAGTTCCGGAACGAATGCCTGAACGTGCACTGGTTTCTAGATGTGGTCGAGGAGCAGGAAATCATCGAAAAGTGGAGAAGTTGACTACAACTGGAACCCGTCCGAACAGTTCGTTGAATTACTTGGCGCCTGCGGAGTTCACGAAGCGTCTTTCCCTAAGGGCGAGGAACAGGATGCAACGCATCTAATGGAAAAAACTAACCGTGCTGGACTATCATTAGAGCCAGTCCGGTCCATGGGGTCAGGTCACTGTAGCAAATGCAATACCTCAGCGACTGTGTTCGCCCGATTGTCTGATGATGATTCCATTCTTGCCGCATCATTGGGTAAAGCTGTATTTCGCAATATTTTTGCCTGTCCTGAGTTCCAACTGAGCCGAGCCAAGAAGTCAATCCAACATTATCTACACAGAAAATTTACTTAATCGATCCGGACTTACGTTTACTGGATGCAAATGACCCTGTAATACTTAATTTTTTCTGCATCGACGGTTAGGTCAACCCGGCCTCCGGAGAAAGTAAATTTTAGCTTTTCAGCGCCGGGTTCCAATGTAACTTGTGCCGGTTTTTGCGGAACGGGTAGCGACACTGAAATAAATGATGCTTTCCCTTTCGGAGCTTTCCAATTGATTTCCCGATTGATGATATGAACCAGCGTTTTCCCGTTATTTCCGGAGCGAACCGTCAGCTCATACCAGGGGTCTGCCTGTAAGGTGATTTTCCCGTTATTCGGCAACAGATCATGATACAAACTATTTAGAAATTCCCGCAGAGGATCTCCATTTCCTTCCGGCCGGTAGGAATAGCCGCTACGGTTAAAGTATTCCTGATAGATGTCGCCCGCGATGTAAAGGGCAACGCCTTTTCCATAGCGGTTTTTTGTAATCAGGGGAAAATCCTTTTCAGAGCAGGCCTTAACGGCGGTGGCCGTTGTCGTGCGCACAGAACGCAGGTTGTCCAGTACAACAGTCCCGTCGGCGATGTCAGCATGTAAGCCGGTTTGTGGAGATTCGGGAACCACGCCAAACACGTCGGTCAGCCCAGCATCCAGTGTAGAGCCGGTAGCCAAAACGGCCCCGCCTTCGGCGACATAGCGACGGATGCTTTCCACTGTTGCGTTGTCCAGACTGAACTGCTCCGGAAGAATTAGAAGCCGGACACCTTCAAGACTCTTCTGAAGGAGGTCTTCCGTAATGAAGTTAAAGTGAACGTGGTTTTCCAGAAGCGATTCATAGGCCCCGATCACGTTGTCGTATACCGGTTTGTTGTTTGGCCAGAATACCCGGCTGTTAATTTTTCCCGTATCGCTCCGGCTGAGACTTCCATCGGTTGTCATTCCGTAGCCGCCCTTTTCATTAACACTAGTTGTGTTTTTAATAACATGCGCGTAGTGGGTGCGGGCCGCGTGCAGAACCGCAACATACGGAACCGGGCGGGTGTTTTGACAGAACACCTGCCGGTCGCGGGCAAACGCCGCACCTTTACCGGCCAGATCCATATAGATATCAGCCCGACGATAGCCGTCTCCCCGATATTGCGGCTCTTTTCGTAATGTGGTGAATGCCGTGGGATATTCGCCGATATTCCAGCGCCCGCCATGTGCCGTAATCAGGGCAACATCATTATAAATTTTCTCGAGACTTTTTGGATGAATGCCGGCCCAAATATCATCACCTAGTCCCGGCATCAAATCGAACGGCAGAGGTTGCGATCCGCCGTAACGGGCATAGAGCCCCAACTCCAAATGATCGTTGTGAATATCCGCTGAAAGATTTTTAACAAATTCCGGCGGCGTTTCCGGCTGCTCCATAAAATATGAATGGTTGAACGTAACCAACGTTCCCGGAACCGCGCGCTGTATGGAATCGTACACGTCCTTCATCCATTCTTTATAACAGTCGCGGTGAAATGTAACCCACTGTTCCCATTCCGCATAGTTGTTGTCGGTCAGTTCGATCGGCGGGTCGGAATGATATTTCTCTTTGTAAAGTGCCGTACAATATGGGCACCAGCACAGGTTGACCCCGATGACACATTCATCAATCCAAACCTGATCAGGATTCAGACGCAAAGGAAGCTGATAATATTTTTCGGGGATAACACGCTCCCGAACCACGGGTGCATTGACGCANNCCAGCAAAACTTCCATCGGCATGAACACGATAAATATAGGCCGGGTCAGCATCATACTGAGAATACCATGTCGATGCCGCATTAATTATTGATACCATTTTAAATCCGAGTTTTTTATCCAGCCCCTCTTTTTTTACCGCGTCCCACAAATCGAGTCGGTGTGTATGGAATTGAATTGCATCCAGTCCAGCCGTCTCTATCTGCCGAGAAATAAAGTCGAGCTCCTCAGGCGACAGACTCAGAGAAATATGAGAGTGTATCCATGAAGCCGCATACCAATCATCAGGATTGGCGGCCATGGCCGAGACGGTCGTTCCCTCCACAATGATATCATCGATTCTTAGCTTGCGTTCAGCAGGACTCCCGATCCCCTGTGAGGCCCAGAAAACCAACCGAATTTCCATTAATGCTCGTACGTCCTGACATTCCTGAACCGCTGAAAGATCCACCCGGTGTGTAATAAACGTTCGCGCATCGCCCTTCTGCAATTCTACCGTTCCGGAGGCAACAGACTTTACGGCTCCACTGTTATAAATGTAAACTGCGAACCGATCCGGAGCATTCAGACCTTCGTTATCCAGATCGCGTCGTAGCGTCGAAAAGATCACATTGGTAAGAGCAACAGATGCTCCGGCTCTTGGATTTATATGAATCGAGAGATAGTCACCGGCGTTTAAAGCATCTTTTTCCGTTTTCGAATTAAATCCTTTGTTATCAAACAGAAGTGACCTGTCGCTGACCGAAACCGCAGAACTGTTGCCGGACTGAATGCCCAACCCGAATTCCAGCTCGTCAGCCGCTAGGAATTTTTGAGTTTCCGAAGGCCTGCACAAGGATTCTTTTTCGGGAAAATTGTATTTTAAAAGTGTCTCCGAATGCACGGAAAATGTTGCCAGAATCACTGTTAAACCAAAACAAATTTGTTTGTTTTTCATTGTTCCCTTTCTTTCGGTCCATTTTTGTTCTCTAAAATGAATTTGCACTCATAGCACTCCTATTCCAATCTTGCTATATCCATTCTATTAAAGAGCAGGAAAATGGACAGACTCGCCGACCGTCCGAACGGGACATGTAATTACCTAAAGAGAACCCGTAGCAAATCCGAAGCGCTTAAAAAGCGAAGAACCTTTCGATTTTATCAAGGAAACATTTAACCGGAGTTGATCTTATCCCGAGTGCTGTCGGTCGCGGGCTTTTTCACATAACGCATCGCGAAGCGGCCCGTTGGTTCGTGTTTTCGGCTGGTAATACATCATGCTTTTGCCGGATTGATCAACCCGCAGCCGCGTGTACAGCTGAGTTCATAAACTTTTTGGATATATCCGGTTGCCTCACGTCTTGCTGCGGGAGTCACCAGTTTTTTGAATTGGTGTCTTTCATAATCTGGTTATCCAGACTTAGGTTGTTCACCAGCCGCTTCAGATGGGTATTTTCTCCAAATCCTTCAGCCGCCGAACGTCACCTTCCATCGATAGAATGTTCTTTGAGAGAGGTTATATTTATGAAGCGGATCGGCGATTGGCATTCCGGACTGAGACTCGTTACAGATGTATTCGGTGTACACTTTTTCATTTCTAAGTCCTTCTTCTGGGTTTTTACAACGGAAAACTCTTATCTCAAACCGTCCAGTTCTATGGGATCAGGTCACATCGTGATGACCATTTCTTCCGCTCCGTTTTGAAGAGAATCTTTGTAGAAAAATGGCGCATTTCTTAGAAAAGCGTAACTTTCACACAGAAAAACAGAATATGGAGCGGGAGACGGGAGTCGAACCCGCGACNNTTCTACCACTGAATTACTCCCGCCGGAGAAAGCGCGTAACATAGAGAATCAACCGTTTTGTGTCGAGTCGTTTGATCGTCTGTCCATAAATCGTTTCGCACCTTGAGCTTTAATACGTTTTTCCAGCACGCGGGCGCTTTTTTGATCCGGGCACGCCTCTAGAAGTACCTGCTTCCAGTCGGAACCCCTCGACGACCAAAAGCTTTCACCACGCCGATGCTGTTTGAGCCGGAAGTCGGGCTTAGTACTCAGCCCTGTATAGTAGCGGTCGAGTTTTTCCGAATACAGAATGTATACGTATGTTTGCACAGTATGGGAACCCGCGATCACGCTTTTAGCGTGACAGGCGTCAAGCCCTGTCCCGCCACAGGNNTTGGGAAGTTT
This sequence comes from Verrucomicrobia bacterium UBA5540, assembly GCA_002423675.1. Classification (GTDB taxonomy): domain Bacteria; phylum Verrucomicrobiota; class Kiritimatiellia; order Kiritimatiellales; family Tichowtungiaceae; genus Tichowtungia. Next base: position 1,945 of record DINM01000065.1, on the reverse strand, counting down.
ACCACTAGATTACTCCCGCCGGAGAAAGCAGGCAAGATAGAGAATCAAATGTCCCGTGTCGAGATTCCAAACCTTGGAAAAACAGAGACTGTTTTTTCCAAGGCCTGGAAAACTGCTGTCCGGATTATCCCGACAAATCGCTTGGCTTAAAGAGGTCGCTTCATATAATGCGACCTAAGTACTTGCAGTTTATCAATGGAGGCTCTTATGGACTCAGGCGAAAGAAACAAACCGGAAACCGCGCGGCAGAAAAGTGTAACCGTTGAAACGCTGGGCATCATTCTTGGTTCCGCTGTTCTCGGCGCAACCGCCGCATTTTCGATCATCCGGGCAATGCAAGGCGGCGTCGAAACCATTTCCACCACCGGTCTCCTGAGCTTCCTTTTAACGCTGGGCGTCGCGGTTTCCGCAATGGTTCTGTCCATTGCCGCCATTGCGCTCAGCCGCTCGGCCGAGCGCACCATTGCGCAGAAATCAGAGGAAATGAGCGCCATGCAAAATGCCATGGTGGCGCAGACCGTGGCGGCTATTGAGCGGATGGAATCCTCCGTCCGGCGCATCGGCGAAGAAATGGCCGATACCATCTACGACAACTTCGAAATGCTCGCCGAAGACATTCAGGAAAGCCTGCCGTCGCGCGATGTACTGCGCGCCGATGTCACCGACGCCGTCGAGCGTTCNNGTTGTTGAACAGCAGAAAGACGAGCCGGTGCCACTTGAAGAAGAAGCCGCAGTTGTCGAAGAAGAACCGGTTGCGGAACCCGAGCCTGAAATTTCTGCCGAAGAAGAAGAGCCCGTCGCCGTTATTCCGGAACCCGAGCCGCCGGCCCCTGAACCGGAACCTGTCAGCGACGAGGTGCGCGAGAAGGCCGATAAAAAATACGGCGAGTTCAAGGACATCGTCCTGCTAGGCGTCGCCAACTATCCGGGCGTCATCGCCCGCAAAATCGGCGAAGGCCACTACCGCACCGAAGGCGATGAACTGGTCGACGGCGTGTTTGTGATCCAGAACGAAAAAGTGGCGGTTTGCACCTTCTGCACCAGCGACGCCATCGTTGACCGGTTTATGGGAGAAACCGGCGACAGCTTTAACGGGTTTCTCCGTTCACTGGTTAACGAACTCAAGAGCGGGCATTTCACCCGGGTCTTTATGGTATTCGACGGACAGCTCACCAATTCCAGCCTTTACGCCAAATCGCTCAACGGACTCAGTGGACGAATTGACACCGAAACTTTCTCCCGNNAACTGACCGAACGCGTCAGCCAGCTGATGGAAGAACCGCCCGCCGCCGAAGAAGAGGTTGTACCCGATATCTCTTTCCGCCGTCAGGCCAGCGCGTAAATCCGCAGAAGATAAAAGAAAGCCGGGGTTCCAAACATTGGAAACTCCGGCTTCATTTTTTCCAAACCCTGGAATTTATTCCTCGATCGATTCCGGTGTCGGGATGCAGACCGGCTGAATATTCCAGATCTTTTCGGCGTACTCGTGAATGGTGCGGTCGCTGGAAAACCAGCCCATGCGCGCGACATTCAGAATCGCCTTTTCGGCCCATGCTTCGGGCTGACGGAACAGTGCCTCGATCTTCTGCTGAACTTCCAGGTAGGGACGGAAGTCCGCCATATAGAAGAAGGGGTCGCCGTGGCGGGTGAAGTCGTTGAAGATGTGTATGTAAAGATCGGGCTGTGTTGGATCGAACGCGTTGACGCGGATGGCTTCGAGAACTTTCTGCAGCTCGGGATCGGCGTCGTAAAAACTCCACGGATTGTAGCCTTCGCGGGAGAGTTTTTCGAGTTCCTCTTCGCGATGGCCGAAGATGAAGATATTTTCTTCGCCGACATGCTGGGCAATCTCGATATTGGCTCCGTCCCATGTGCCGACGGTCAGTGCGCCGTTGAGCGACAGTTTCATGTTGCCGGTTCCGGAGGCTTCTTTGCCCGCTGTTGA
>DINM01000047.1 GCA_002423675.1 Verrucomicrobia bacterium UBA5540 | reverse complement strand
CCGAGAACAACGGACTAACCCCGCAGCAGCAGTGCGACCAGACCGTTGTCCGTTTTCAGGATCTTTGGAAACGGCTCGAAATCAGCAACGACGACTTTATTCGAACCACCGAAGAGCGCCACAAAGTCATCGTGCAGGAAGTTCTGCAGGATCTTTTTGACCGCGACGAAATCTATCGCGCCGAGTATGAAGGCTGGTACTGCGTCGGTTGTGAACGCTTCTTTGCCGAAAAAGATCTCGTCGAAGGCAACTGTCCCGAATGCGGGCGCAAGGTCGATGCCATCGTCGAAACCAATTACTTCTTTCGCATGAGCAAATATCAGGCGTGGCTCATCGAATACATTGAAACGCATCCGGAATTTATCCAGCCCGACTTCCGCGCCAACGAAACGCTCGGCTTCCTGAAAACCAAAGAACTTCAGGATCTTTGCATTTCGCGCCCGAAATCGCGTCTCGCCTGGGGCATCGAGTTGCCGTTTGACAAGGACTTCGTCACCTACGTCTGGTTCGATGCGCTCCTGAACTATATCACTGCCATCGGTTATAAGCGCGACGATGCCAAATTCAATCAGTGGTGGCCTGCGACACATCAGCTCATCGGTAAAGACATCCTCACCACCCATACGGTTTANNGCTGCCGAAAACCGTCTTTGCTCACGGCTGGTGGTTGACCGGCCGCACCAAAATGAGCAAAAGCCTCGGCAACGTTGTCAACCCGATAGAAATGGTTGACCGTTACGGCGTCGATGCATTTCGCTATTTCCTGATCGCGGAAATGACTCTCGGACAGGATGCCTCCTTCACCGAAGAAGCTTTCGTTCGCCGCTATAACAGTGACCTTGCCAACGACCTCGGCAACCTCATGAGCCGCACGGTCAACATGCTCGGCCGCTACTGTGACAGCGTTTTTCCAATGGTTGGAAAAACGGCCTTGGACGGCACACCTGAAAAAGATCTGTGGGGCACCGTTCAGCAGGCCGTTGTCGAAATGGAAACTTCGATCGATACCATGCACCTCAATGGCGGCCTTTCCGCGGTGCTGACCGCCGTGCGAAAAGTGAATCAGTATTTTGAAATTAAACAGCCGTGGACGCAGGCTAAAGAGGGCAAACTTGAAGAGGTAGGTATTACACTCACGCTTGCGGCTGAAAGCTTGCGCGTTTGCGCCGCGCTGCTTTATCCGGTCATGCCGGAAAAAATGAGCGCAGTGCGCACCGCATTCGGTCTAGGTAAGCCTGAGCTGAGCCAGTTGCGTACGTTTGGCGTCATTCAATCCGGCACACCGGTCGGTANNATTCTTTTTCCGCGAGTCGAAGTCGAAAAAACCGAAGAAAAACCTGTTTCTAAAAAGAAGGAAAAACCCGTGAGCACTGAACCTGTAAAAGTCGAAGGCGTCATTACGTATGATGAGGTCATGAACGTCAAACTGCGCACCGCAAAAATTCTGGAAGCCGAAAAGGTGGAGGGTGCGGACAAACTGCTCAAACTGCAAATTGAAGTCGGCGAAGAAAAGCGCCAGCTCATCGCAGGCATTGCACAACACTACACCGCTGAAGAAATTATCGGGAAAACCATCGTCATCGTCGCTAATCTGAAGCCTGCCAAAATTCGCGGCGTGGAGTCACAGGGGATGTTGCTGTGCGCCTCAATCGGTGACCAGCTCAAACTGATCACCGTTGACGGCGAACTGCCTGCCAGCGGAGCGGTTGTGAAATAGTTTTGAAAACCCTGATTCTAGTGCGCCACGCCGAGTCGGATCGAAAGGATGATCCAGCGATCAGGGACTTCGACCGTCCGCTCAGCCCAATCGGTGGACAGGATGCTCCCGGTATGGCCGGACAGCTGGCCGCATCCGATGTGCGGGTCGATATTNNCAGCAGTCCGGCGGTTCGTGCGCTGTCTACCGCGGAGGCCTTTGCTCACGGTCTGAACCTGCCGGTTCAGACCGACGCACGCATCTATGATGCGGGTGTGCAGAAAATTCTATCTGTCGTGCGCGACATCGACGATCGGCACAGCACCGCCGTTCTGGTCGGCCATAATCCGGGAGTGAGCGAATTTCTGCGTTATCTGACCGAGGAAAACTATGCCGATCTGCCTACGGCCGCCGTTGCCATCGTGGAGCTTCCGCTGCGATCCTGGAGGCATACATTTGAGGGCACGGGAGCTTTAAAAAGCTGCGATACGCCCGTCGCGAAACCGTTTGGAATTCGATCCGGCGTGCCGGCGCCGGGCTGGCGACATCGCTACCGGATCTGGAAGATTGAACACTCCCGGAAGATTTTTTTAACCACGGTTTTTGTGCTCACTCTTTTACTCATCCTCGGCATCGTCGCTGTTGTGATGCATCTGGGCATCAACTCGTCTGCGATGCCTCAGCAGGGTAGTCGCTAAAGGCTTTGAAGCGCCGCTTCGCGGATTGCTCCGCCCATTTCTGAAGTCGAAGCTTTGGTATATCCTTCTTTCCACAGATCACCTGTACGCAGGCCCTGCGACAGGGCCGCTTCATAACCTGCGCGGATCGCGGCAGCGGCTTTTGCTTCGCCGAGGAAATCGAGCATCATCGAAGCGGAGAGAAGCATCGCGACCGGATTGGCTTTGCCCTGACCGGCGATGTCCGGCGCTGAACCGTGTACCGGTTCGAATAGGNNGTCGGAAAGAATGTCGCCGAAAATATTACCGGTCAGAATCACGTCAAACTGACGCGGATTCAGGACGACCTGCATCGTTGCGTTATCGATGTACATGTGGTTGAGCTCTACATCCGAGTACTCTTCGGCGTGCAGACGCTTGACCGTGTCGCGCCAGAGACGCGAAACATCCAGCACATTGGCTTTGTCTACTGACGTCACTTTATTGCGGCGCTTGCGGGCCCATTCAAACGCGACGCGGGCCACGCGTTCAATTTCCGGAACGCTGTAGCGCATCGTGTTGAACCCCTCTATACCGTCGTTGCCGCGCGGCTGACCGAAATAGATACCGCCGGTCAGCTCTCGCACGGTCAGCAGATCGACGCCCGCCACCGCTTCGGGACGGAGCGGTGAGGAATCGGCCAGCGATGCGGGAACGGATACGGGGCGCAGGTTGGCGAACACATTGAGTTCCTTACGGATTTTTAGCAGGCCGGACTCCGGACGCATCGCGCCGGTGTGGTGATCCCACTTCGGGCCGCCCATGGCACCGAGCAGCGTCGCATCGGAGGCTTTGCAGGCTTCAATCACATGATCGGGCATCGGATTGTTGAACTGGTCGATGGCGGCACCGCCAGCGGCCTGTTCATTATATTCAAACTGAAATCCGAGTTTTGCAGAGAGCGCATCCAGCGTTTTGATTGTTTCCGCCATCACTTCGGCGCCGATTCCGTCGCCGGGCATCACTGCAATTTTATATGTTTTAGACATGCTAACCTGCTTTCTTCCTTTAGAATCATAAAAAATAGACGGTGTTTTTATCACTCCACACCGGCCTTGGAAACAGAATTTATGGGAAAAGGACTCATCCTCTTTGATATCGACGGAACACTGCTCCACGCGCCGGGAGCCGGGCGGCCCGCTTTTGCTCAGGCCTTCAAAGAAGCCTTCGGATGGGAGCAGACCGCCGATCACATTAATTTTTACGGTGCAACCGATCTGAACGTTTTCCGCCAAATTTGTGGCGAGCGCGGCGTTGAGCCGACGCCGGCGATGGAAACGGTCTTCTTTGAACGTCTCGCGCCCGCGCTCGAAACCCGGCTCCAAGCGCGCCCGCCGATTCTTTTTCCAAACATTGGAAAAATTCTCGCTGAAGTTTCCAAGGATTGGAAGTTAGGCATTGTAACGGGCAATATCGAGACGACGGCGTGGATGAAGCTGCGCTATGCGGGCATTGATCAATACTTCAGCTTCGGTGGATTCAGCTGCGCGCACGCCGATCGCACCGAAATCGCCCGGATTGCGTTGAGAGCGTCAGGGGTTGAGAATCCGGATAACGTTTTTCTGATTGGCGANNAAGGCCGGCGCAGATTTTGTCTTCAAAGATCTAACGGATACGGAGCGGGTGTTGTCTATTCTGGCGAGGTAAGTTATGAAAACGTTAATGACAGTGTGTATCGGCCTGTTTCTGGCAGGTTGCAGTCAAGCGGAGGACAAACCGATGAACTTTCCCGTGCAAAAAACGGATGCCGAATGGAAACAGGAGCTGACGCCGGAGCAATACCGCGTATTACGTCAGGCCGGAACCGAGCGGCCCTTTACCGGAATCTACACCGACAACGAAAAGCCGGGTATTTACCGCTGTGCCGCCTGCGGGGCCGAACTGTTTACCTCAGAGTCAAAATTCCATTCCGGATGCGGCTGGCCGAGTTTTGACGCGGCGGCGAAGGCGGGAACGGTGGTTTTGCGGAAGGACAACAGTCTTGGAATGACCCGGACCGAAGTGCTTTGCGCCAACTGCGGAAGTCATTTGGGTCATCTTTTCAACGACGGGCCGACGGCGACCGGCATGCGCTATTGCATTAATTCCGAGGCGCTGAAGTTTGAGGAAAAGTGATCGAGAAGTCTCTTCGAAAAGTGAGCCGGCTGGGGCTCGAACCCAGGANNCGTAAAAAACGGAGCGCATAAGGTAGTGCAGAGCCGTGCGCTTGTCAAAAGCCAATGCGTTTAAATTTATCTTTTTATGACCCATCCGTCAGTTTTTCGTCTTTTTGCTGTATTGCGCCCATTTGATGGCCAGCCACGGGAGCAGGAAACAGAGAATCAGGCCGAGCTTGAAGAAAATCATGGCTCCGTACATAAAGAGTTCGAACTCATGATAACTGAGGTTGAACCACTGTGCATGACTGGCATACATCCGCACACCCCAGAGAATAAACAGGTTGGCCCAGATGGCCAGCAACAGGATGCCTAGCCAGAAGGCGCGGATCAGAATTCCGGACAGCTTTTGCAGTTTCACAGGGATATCTCTCTTTCAAAACGGGAGAATAATTCACCCCGTTATCCCTGTAAACAGCAAAGCCGGAATACGGGAATCTTTATTAAAAAATAAATCTGTTTACAATAAAGCCCATCTAAGTCCGTTATATGCCATGAAAACCACCGATAGAGAAAGAATCCGGATGGATCAAGACGATGCAAAGCTCTTGGCAGAATATCGTGCCGGGGACACCGAAGCCCTCGGTCAGCTGGTCGAAAAATACAAACGACCGCTCTTCGGATTCATTCTGCGGTTTTCCGAAGGGCGTGAAGATGCGGATGAAATTTTTCAGGAAGNNAATTCCGCCGATCTGGCGGGCGGGCATGAGCTCGGTTTGCGGATCGAAACGGCGGCGGCACAGCTGCCGCCCGAACAACGCGAAGTGTTTTGGCTCCGCATGCAGGCCGATCTCAGCTTTAAGGACATTGCCAAAATTCAGAAATGCTCCATTAACACCGCGCTGGCCCGGATGCAGTACGCTGTTTCCAAACTTCGGAAAGAGTTGGCCGTTGAATACCGCGAATTAACGGAGGC
>DINM01000027.1 GCA_002423675.1 Verrucomicrobia bacterium UBA5540 | reverse complement strand
ATCAGAATAATTATGGACAGAATGATTAGCGATTCAGAACAACGGGCATTAGGAGAATTATTCTGTCCATAATTATTCTGATTTCAGGTTCCCATTAGACAATGCGCGTTCCGAGCGGGTCGCCGCGTACAGGTGAGATTTTGTAGCCGTATTTTTCGGCGAGTGCGACAGGCATAAAGTCGGCCAGCACAAGGACAACGCCGCCGCTTTGCCCGCGGATGGAGCCCGCGCCGCAGATTTTGGCCGCACCGCCGGCAGTTTCGACATCGGCGACGAACTGCTGTACTTTCTGCGGGACAACGCCGATGCGGCAAAGCAGCCGGTGGTTTTCTTTCAATAGAGAGCGCATGAGTGCGCTGTTGTTTTCGCGCACGGCTTTTTCAACTTCAGTGGTAACGGTTTCAAAGTCCTTCCAGATCATGTCGTTTTGAAACTGTTCTTTGACCTGCACGACGCACTCACCGGTGGTCGTTTCGGGCGCGCCGGTTTCGACGAGGTACATTTTCATGCGCGGAAGCGGAACCGAGCGGGCCTGTCCATCCTGAAAGGCGGCGCATCCGCCGTAGAGAGAAATGTAGGAGTCGACGCCGCTCGGGTGGCCATGCTGCAGTTTTTCGGCTTCCAGGCTGAATTCGTAGTACCACTCGGGCTTGAAGTCGACACGCAGGTAGTGGCCAAGCGCCCGCAGTTCGCTGAGCACCGAGGCGGCGGACGAGCCGAGCCCGCTACCGACCGGAAGATTGGATTTGAGTTTGATGACGATGCCGCTGTCGAGTGATCGGTGCAGTCCATCGAGCACCGTGATGAACCCGAATTTAAAGAGATCGATCGGCTTGTGGAGTACGTCGCGAATGCCCATCTTTCCGTTCAAAAACAAATGATAATTATTGAGCGCCCGACGTTTGAAATCCTGAAGAGCCAGCAGGGTGAATGAGTCGCGTTCGCTGATATCCGGCAGATCAAAAGCGACTTCGCCGCTGTCTGAATCCTCAATCGTGGCGACGACGCTGCGATCAATGGCCATGGCCAGCGCCGGCTTCCCGTAGACCACGGAATGCTCGCCGCTTAGAATCAATTTGCCTGGAGCAATTGCTTTCATTTCAGGAAATTAAACCAGATTCAGGCCATTTCGTAAATCCGCTTATGCTTCCGCATGCCGGCGAAACGAAACGGGCCGGTACGGTACTGCGGAAAGGTGTATTCTCCGCCATCGGTCGGAATGCCGTAGTTGTAGATGTCTTCATACTGCTGGAACGTCAGCCCCGTGCGCCCGGCAAGCATCGCCTGATGCTCTTCATTGAAGAGTACGTCGCAATAATCTTTCTGTACCACTCCGCTAAAAAACTCGCCAACACAGCCGGAACCGTAGCTGTAAAGTCCGATGCGTTTACCGGACAGGTTTTCCGTCGCATTATCGAGCAGTGAACAGAGGCCGACATACAGCGATGCGGCGTAGCAGTTTCCTGCACTGCGGCTATAACCGAGAGACTCGCCGATCACCCGCTGCAACGCCTCATCAGAAATACCCTTCGCCAGTTTCTGGTGAGCTTTAGCCGCCATCCGGGTAAACGGAATGTGATAGCAGAAGCGGGCAAAATCATCGAGTGCGCGACCGCTCTCCGCGGCGTACTGTTTCCACGACTCCTGCAGCGCCTTAATGTAAACCAACGTCGAATACTTGCCGTCCACCAGCGCTTCAGAGAGATAGTTGGGTCGCCAGAAATCCATCACATCATCGGCATAAAATCCGGCCTCCGGATCAATGGTCAGCAGGCGCGGATTCACCGAAACCGTAAAGGCGACCGCGCCGCATCCTTGCGTCGATTCGCCAGGACTGCCTAGTTCGTAGCGGGCGATATCAGAAGCGATCACCAGCACCTTGCTCTTCGGCTTCATCGCGACAAGCCCCATCGCCATGCGCAGAGCAGCAGTCGCGCTTTAGCAGGCCTGTTTAAGCTCCACCACACGGCAGCGTTCCGGCAAACCGAGAAGTCCGTGAACAAACATTCCGGCGGCCTTGGACTGATCGATGCCGCTCTCAGTGGCAAACAGAAGCGCTTCAATACCTTCCAGTGCGCCCAGTTCTTTCAAACGGTTCGCCGCGCCGGCAGCCATCGTCACGATATCTTCATCCGGCGGCGGAATACTCATTTTTTCCTGTCCGATACCGGTATAAAATTTTTCCGGATCGACGCCGCGCGCTTCCGCCAGCGTTTTCAGATCGAGAAAATACTGCGATGTATAAAAACTAATTTGGTCGATGCCTACCTTCATGATTTAACAATCAGCTCCTCGCGGCCTTTGATTTTTTCAACGCGATCCGCGCCGAGCAGGAACATCGCGGTGGTAAACTCGCGTTTGATACGCTGAATCACTTTACGCACCGCTTCCGCCGACTCCATCGCCGGATTCAAAAACGGGCGCGCCATGCCGCAGAGCGACGCCCCGAGCACCATCGCTTTGGCCATATCAATTCCCGTCCGGATTCCGCCGGAAGCGATCAACGTGACCCCCAGCGGAGCCAGTTGCTGAAGCGCCAGCGGCGTTGGAATGCCCCAGTCCTGAAAAAGTTCCCCCAGCGACGGATCCTCGCAGCGCGCAGACTCAATCCGACTCCACGATGTTCCGCCGGCACCAGCCACATCGATGGTTTTCACGCCGGCTTTAATCAGCAATTCGGCGTCGGCTCTGGAAATGCCCGCGCCGACCTCTTTGACAATCACCGGAACTTCCAAGCCTTGGACAATTTCGCCGATTTTTTTCCGAACATTGGAAAAATTAGTATCACCGCCCGGCTGTACAGCCTCTTGCAATGGATTCAGGTGCAAAATCAGTGCATCAGCTTTCAGCACATCGATAGCGGATCGGATCTGATCAACGGTCATTCCATAATTGAGCTGAACCGCGCCCAGATTGGCAAACAGCAGAGCGGTCGGCGCAACGTCGCGTAAATCAAAACTGGCTTTCGCGTCCGGATCAGAAAAAAGAATGCGCTGCGAACCGACGCCCATCGCAACGCCCTCGGCCTCCGCCGCCTCAGCCAGATTCCGGTTGATGGTTTTAAGCTGCGCTCCGCTGCCGCCGGTCATCGACGAAATCAGCAGCGGAAACGAAAGCGTTTTCCCCATGAACTCGACCGACGGGTCGATCGCCTTCAAATCGATCTCCGGCAACGCACGATGCGTCAGTCGGATCTCGTCGAAGTAAAACTTACGCCGATCCATTTCGTCCTTTTTCGCGACGAGCTGTACATGCTCCGTTTTCCGTTTTTCAAGCTGACTCATGAACGCTCCAGTTTGCGGTGGGCGGCCATGAGTTCGCCGGGGTTAGTGAGGGCGGCCATGAGGGAGAGTTCGCCGCAGAGAACGGCGGCGGAGCAGATGAGCGCAAGGCGGCGGGCGTTGGCTCCCGGCTCGCGCTCTTCGCGGCAGCCGAGCTGCGTGAGCACTTCTTCAACAAACGGCAGTCCTTTGCCGTTGCCGACCGTACCAACAATCAAATTCGGAATGGTGACGGAAAACCAGAGGTCGCCATTGCGAACTTCGGCCATTGTGGTTCCTTGCGAGCCTTCGACGATGTTAGCGGCGTCCTGCCCGGTGGCGAGATAGAAGGCCATCAGCATGTTTGCGTAGTGCGCATTGGCGGAGCGCAGTCCGCCCGCCAGCATGGTGACGATGAGGTTTTTGAGACTGTTTAGCTGCAC
>DINM01000095.1 GCA_002423675.1 Verrucomicrobia bacterium UBA5540 | reverse complement strand
GCGTTTGTCGTCCATCGGCTCGATCGTGAAACCTCCGGACTGCTGATTTTTACAAAAACCGAAGCCGTGCAGCAGTATCTGAAAAACCACTGGAAAGAGGTGGAGAAGGAATACTGCGCGATTGTGCACGGACTGTTTAAAGAACTTTCCGGTACTGTTTCGGGTTATCTCGATGAGGATGACGATCAGTTTGTCTTTTCCTGCGGCGAGACCGAGGGCCGCTGGGCTGAAACGCAGTATGAAGTGGTTCGGGAAAACGATCTGTTCAGTGAGCTGAAAATCAACTTGCTGACGGGCCGCAAAAATCAGATTCGGGTGCACTTCGCCGATCTGAATCATCCGGTGGTCGGTGACACCAAGTACGGCCTGAAAGGGAAAAAATTTGAGCGGATGGCATTGCATTCCCGATCCATTGCATTTAATCATCCGCACAGCGGAAAACGAATGGTTTTCGAAGCACCGGTNNGATTCCTCTTTTCTGGCTTCATCCCAACTGGAGCCGCCGCAAAAAAATCATCTGGACGGTTGCTGTCCTTCTGCTGACCTGGGGCGCTGTGGTTCTGATGCAACAGTCCGCCAAATCCATCGAGGATTACTACGGAATCCTCAACGAGCTGCACTAACGGACTATTTGTTCTTCCATCCTTTTTCCCTTACAGAGCGCTCATTGGCGGCGGTTTCCTGTCGCATGCGGATAAAGTTTTCGTAGCGCGCTTTGGAAAGGGTTCCGGCTTCGACAGCCGCCTCAATCGCGCAACCTTTGGTTCTGGTGTGCGCGCAGTCACGGAACTGACNNAGCGCGGTGAATTCCTCAAAGGTATCTTTAATGCCGACACCGGTGTTCAGATGGCCCAGCTCGCGCATGCCGGGCGTATCGATCACCAGTGCGCCGTTATTGAGAACAATCAGTTCGCGCCACGTTGTGCTGTGGATGCCTTTGCCGTCGCTTTCGCGGACGGGCAGGGTGAAATACAAATCCTCTTCGCCGAACAGGCTGTTGACGAGCGAGGTTTTACCGACGCCTGACGCGCCGAGCAGACAATAGGTTTTTCTCTTCTTGAACAGCTTCTGCACGGCTTTCAGTCCAGAGCCGGTGGTATTACTGAAGGCGTAAATCGGTACGTTCGACAGGCGTTCTGAAACCTCGGTCAGCCTCTCCTTAAGTTCTTTCGCGGAAAGCAGATCTTTTTTGCTCAGCAGAACCACGGGTTCAATGCCGCTTTCGTTGACGATGGAAAGATAGCGCTCCAGCTTCGGCAGGTTGTAGCCTTTGTCCAATGTGTGGACGACAAATGCTGTGTCGATGTTGGCGGCGATCAGCTGATGGCTGACCTCCTTACCGGCGGTTTTGCGTTTCAGCGTATTCTGCCGCTCCAGCACTTTCTGGATCATCGCGAAATCGCCATCGTCAAAGTTGGTTGCGAGCACCCAGTCGCCAACGGTCAGATAGTTGTTTGTGGCACGAGCTTCACGACGCAGTCTGCCGGTGGTTTTTGCCGGACGGGTTTTGTTACCGTCGCTGATATCGCACCAGCCCTTATGAACGGCTGTAACGCGGGCAGGTTTCAGGCTTTCGAAAACTGCAGAACTGATCTGTTCCTGAAACCAGGGCGTAAAACCGAAATCTTTTAGCGTCATGAGAAAGCTCTTATTTTATCGGGGCTTAACTGAATTTTACGTTGTTGTATCATAGAACGCATTGCTATTTGTGAAGTTTCGGTTTTGCATAACCCGCTACAGGTTTTACCACTCGCCACCGGCGGTCGCTAGAGAAAACCGCTGTGCGCGGAGGAAAACAGGCCATAAACTCAGCGTCGTGCCGTCGTCGGCGCAGTTCCCCGATGCTTGCGGTAAAGGCGCGAAAAATAGAGCGGATCATTGAATCCGATACGCGCAGCGATCTCTTTGATCGGCATTTGCGGAAAGGTTTTCAACAGGCGGTCGGCTTCTTTCAGTTTACTTTCTGTCTGGAACTGCCGGAGTCCCTGTCCAGTCAGTTTTTTAAACAACTGAAAAAGACCAGATGGGCTGCGTCCAATGCTTTCCGCAGCTTCTTTAATGCTGATGGTTTCTGACGGATTACTTTGAATCCGCTCCATCAGTGGGTGGATCAGATCAAAATCTTTCATGGAGACCAGATAATGGCCGGTAATGTAGTCCACCATCAGATGGAGCATATGAAGCATATCTTCAACCTGCTGTTTGGAAAATGCCGGGGTTTTTTCGTAGTACAGCCGGAGTTTCCGAGTCAAACCCTTTTTGGGCGGGTTCCAGGTGCTGAAAGCGGGCATCGTGTTTTTTCCCAGAGTCCGGAACTGTCCGACCATGATAAAGCCAATGCCGCGTCCTCCGAGCATTACCGGCAAAACGGCTTCAGTCAGCTGGCCGTGACAGGTGTAACAGAGTGGACGATTCTGTTTGCGGGCTTTTTCAAACATTGTGCGGTCAAGGGACGAACATTTACCGTTCATTTTTTTATCTGTTCTCAAAAGACGGCAATATTCACATGACGGACGATTCAGCCCGACACAGATTTCTTTTGCATCCAGTGAAAAAAAACCGATGCGGACACGGTGAAGCGACGAAAAATGCCCAAGCATCCGCTGTGCTTCAGGCTGAAGGATATAATCGAGACGGGGAGGGAACGACGGGATGTTCATAGACGCATATTATGTGTATTTGTCATTTTGTCCATATTTATTGAGGATCGGTCTATTTACGGAAATGCGCCGGCTGTGATTTGATATTTAAAACGGAGGACACANNAGTAAGAATGGTTCTGAATGGTGAAAACCCGCCGTATGTTCCGTGGTCGTTTTCATTTACTCAGGAGCCGCGCAAAACATTGCAGGAATATTTCGATACCGATGATTTGGATGCGGTATTGGACAACCATCTTCTGGGGCTTGGAAACGGCATCGGTTTTTTCGAAGATATCGGCAACGGGTGCGTCCGGGATGTTTTCGGAGTCGTCTGGGATCGGAGTGTCGATAAAGACATCGGTGTGGTTGAAGGCCTTGTTCTTCCAGAGCCGGAACTCTCCGGATATAATTTTCCTGATCCGTTGAATAAAATTTTCTTTCATGAGATTGATCATGAAATCACGGCCAATCCGCACAGTTTCCGTGTGTATTACATCGGCTTTTCACTGTACGAGCGTGCATGGACCCTGCGCGGCATGGAAAACCTGATGATGGATATGATTGAAAATCCTGAATTTGTCCACGAGCTGTTCGATGCTATTGCCGATTACAATATCGCACAGCTCAACCGGGCCTGCGAATACGATATTGACGGGATATATTTCGGCGATGACTGGGGCCAGCAAACCGGGCTGATTCTGGGGCCGTCACTGTGGCACGAGTTTATTTATCCACGTGTGCAGCGCATGTATTCCGCGGTGCATGCGCATAATAAATATGTATTCATTCACTCCTGCGGAAAAGTTGAATCGCTGTTCGATGATTTAATTGCCGCCGGACTCAATTGTTTTAATCCATTCCAGCCGGAAGTGATGGATGTGAAAGAGCTTATGAAAACATATCGGAGGCGTCTCGCATTTCATGGTGGATTGAGCATGCAAAAGACACTTCCTTTCGGCACGCCGGATGACGTTCGTCGTGAATCCCGTGAATTATTGCAACTTGGAGCGGATGGAGGTTATATCTTTTCTCCGTCCCATGCTGTGGAAGGAGACACTTCTCTGGAAAACATGTTGGCCTTTATAGAAGAGGCTAAAGCACAACCAGGTTGGCTCAAGCTTCAAAAATAAAAGTGTTCAGTCCAGGAAACGGGAACTGAGCCCGCGGTAGGCGTCAATACGCCGGTCGCGCAGATAGGGCCAGATACGCCGGACCGTTTCGCTTCGCTTGCGGTCGAGCTCGACGACGAGCTCGGTTTCTTTATCGGGTTCGGCTTGTGCCAGCAGTTCGCCCTGACAGCCGGCAACGAAGCTTGATCCCCAGAACTGTGCGCTGCTGTGACCGCAAGGCGATGCTTCATCACCGGTTCGGTTAATGCTTAAAACCGGAATGCCGTTGGCGACAGCGTGTGAGCGCTGAATCGTAATCCATGCATCGCGCTGACGGGCTTTCTCACCCTCTTTATCGTTCGGGTCGCATCCGATGGCAGTCGGGTAGATCAGCAGGTCGGCGCCGGCCATTGCCATCAGCCGTGCGGCTTCCGGATACCACTGATCCCAGCAAACCAGCACACCGAGCATTCCGACCGAGGTTTTGATCGGCGTGAAGCCGAGGTCGCCGGGCGTGAAATAAAATTTTTCGTAATAGCCGGGATCATCCGGAATGTGCATCTTACGGTACTTGCCGACAATGCTTCCGTCGCTGTCGAGCACAACGGCGGTATTGTGATAAAGGCCCGGGGCACGTTTTTCAAACAGCGATGTGACAATCACAATGCTGAGCTCTTTGGCCAGAGCGCCGAAGGTTTTGGTGGACGGGCCCGGAATGGTTTCTGCGAGGTCGAAGTGTTTTGTCTCTTCGGTTTGGCAGAAATAGAGGCCGGTGTGGAGTTCCTGCAGGGCGACCAGCTTAGCGCCCTTTGCCGCGCAGCGGCGGATGGCGGCTATACTCTTTTCAATATTGGCTTCGCGATCCGCTGTGCACGACTGCTGAACCAGTCCGACTTTCAGTTTTTTCATCACAAAACTCCTTTAGGAATCTGCATGGTCACGCAATGAAGCGAACCATGCTGCAGAATCAGTGCGGAACAGTCTATACCGATGATCTCGCGGTCTGGAAATGCTTTTCCGATAGTTTCCATGGCTTGGAAATCGGCTGGGTCATTGTAGGTGGGAACCAGCACCGGGCCGTTGATGACGAGATAGTTGGCATACGTGGCGGGCAGGCGTTCGCCGTCGGCGTCAAATTTGGCTTTTGGCCACGGCAGCGGAAGCAGGCGGTACAGCTGTTTTTGCCACTCCCCTTCGGGTCGTTTCTTTTGGGGAATACCAAAAGCACTTTCGGAATACCTNNGCGTGTCGATGTGGGCATCAGTGTCGTCGCCGGCGAGCGCGCCGTTTTCCAACCATTGGAAAGTGACTGCGCCGAGTTCGGCGGCGAGGATGTCTTCGACCTGTGCTTTATTGAGCTGCGCGTTTCGGTTGGGATTGAGCAGGCATTCGGATGTTGTGAGCAGAGTGCCTTTCCCGTCGCTTTCAATGCTTCCGCCCTCAAGAATCAGATCGACCTTGCGGAAC
>DINM01000009.1 GCA_002423675.1 Verrucomicrobia bacterium UBA5540 | reverse complement strand
GGGAAGATATAATAGGTATCCGTATCCGGAACCGGATCGACCGTCGTCGCCACAATTTTTCCCATGAGATCCGTATCTGTAACCGTATGGACTACATACAGTTTATTGCTGACCACCCGCCCCTGCGGATAAGCGCTTAAGCCCAGACCTGTGCTAAGAGGGATGCCTGCCGTAAAATCATCGTTGCCCGTCATACTGGAAAACAGGCTGATATTATACCGATCCGAGGCCCATGGAGACCTCGCTTCAGTATCGTTATGAAGCATAATTTTTCGTGAAACCAATATATCATCTGAACTGCTGTTTTTGACAGGAGAAACCCACGTCCGCGCAGCAATCGTACGCATATCGCTGAAGTACGGGGTGCCGAAGTTGAGGCCTTCCGAATCCCCCAGAGCCGTTATAAACGCTTCATCTGAATCATCGGCAAAAAGATTGCGCGCAAACATCCGAACGTTGCCGTCTGACTGGACGACCGCACTGCACTCCCATGCAGTATCCGTATCCGGGTAAGCAATAAAGGTACTCGAATCGCAAGTCCATGTTCCGCCGTCGGTAGTATGAACCAGCGCCACATATCGACTGGCGTCATTGGTGCAATTGAGAATAACAGGGAACAAATACCCCCCGCCATTCGGCAGCTTCGTCGGATCCCCGCTCATAAAAAACTTATAGGTCTTATTATTATAGTGAACAAAGCCGTCCTTACCTTCCGCCAAAGAGAAAAACAAACGCTGCTTCACCCAATTCGTACTGTTGGGATTGGTCATACGCGACCAATTTAAATATCCGCCTATTTCAGACCAAACACACCACAACTCATCCCGTGTGCTGTTGGTATAATGCATTGTGCCCGGCTGCCACTGTACGCCGGTGTATGCAAATGGTGCAACCGGATCGGACCAATCCACACCGTTCGTCGATGTGGCATAATAAATTTTCTGCCCTCCGGAGCCTTCAATATTTAGACTGTTGGCATTCCAGAAGGTATAGAGTTTATCTCCATACTGAACAATCGAAGCACAATGATTGTATTTCAAGTCTTCGGTATTATTTTCTGGATCAACCACCACAGACGTGCTGATTTGAGGCGCATAAACCTGATACTGAATCTCTGCCGGAGCCTGCCCTATTGAAAACAGAACGAACAATAATGATAATATCTTCATCTTTTTTCCTCCTTTTTTCATTTACCTTGTTTCCCATCAGAGTGTCGTGAAACACACCTGAAAACTTCAGGCTGGCACTAACCTTGGCCCGTTAGAAATTTCAATGTTTCAATCTTGCACGGAGCTACCTCTAAATTGACTATATTTTTTTCAACACTACATTTCGAAAGACACGACTCATCCATGCGTACAACTTCACAGTCCGTCAGAGTTTTTCTAAGCGAAACCCTGCACGACACGCTCGTGGAAGTCGGGTTGAATACTCTCACGACCATCCCCGTCCCGTCTGCGGAACGCTTCACCGCACTGAGATGAATCGCTCCATCAAGTTCCAAAAACGAGCCCTCCGGCGAGAGATCGCCCTGTTCTGGACGCGAGTGCTGAAAGAGTCGCGGCGATATGTTGAAACGCTCAGCCTGTCCGTATACATCCGCCTGCTTCCAATCGTTGGAATGCGGATAAAGGGCGTACTTAAAAACTGTTTTTCCATGCATCTGCGCATTCTGTTGCTTCGAATCAGTTTGCGGGGCACGGTATTCCGCGCATATCCGCATGGGTACACAGCGCATCAGTGTCAGCATCAACGTGCGTGACGAGTCGTTGGTCACTTCAAACTCCTGCAGGTTGCGGTTTAATACAGCAAAGCCGTTTTCACCGTCCGACAAATCCACCCAATGCTGCATCGGCAGGGTGGTCATTTGCGCATCGCAACAGCCCTGTTCATCGCGTGGCAACGCAATCGGACGGCGATCCACAACAAAATGTCCTTCCGCATCAGCCATGTCCGCCTGCAATCCGGTCGGCAAGCCGACACGGAACCGGCAGTCGGAAGCCCGGTTGTCCAGAATCGTTTCCACTTCAATATACCGGCTGTTCTTTTTCAGCGTAACCGTCGAACAAATGGAAACCGGAACCGTTTCCTCTTTAAGCCGACTGGTTTTACGATCCACTCCCGCAGGAACTTCCAATGTTTGGAGAATTTTAAATTGCGTCATCAGCGGCCCGTCAATTGTACGGCGAATACCGGCAGATTTTCCGAGTGTAGTGATCACGGCCCGCTCTTTCGGCTCTAGCCGCTGCCAATAATCGCCGGCATCGCCGCTGTATTCGAAGAAGTTCAATTGCTTATAGATGCGTCCGGTCTGCCGGTTCGTCACATCCAGCGTGCCATCGCCGTTGATGACGACTTCCATATACTCATTCTCCATTCGATTCGGACCGGTCATTTGCGTTCCGTAATCCTTATCAACCGGCCAGAACGCCGCCGTCCGATCAAACGTTTCCCCAATCAACAGGCGAACCGTTTTATATCCCATCGCCGGAATTGTTCCGGAACTGAAAACCAGATGGTGACGATCAACCCGCCACGGAAGCGCACGGCTGCCGGGAACATTGACCGGAGCTGTGAGTTCTTCTTTATCCAGCGACTGAACAACAAGCGGTGTTCCGTCCAGTTCTTCCAGCTTCACCTGCTTGCACGACCAATCAAACGGAATATCGATAACGGCCTCAATTTCTCCGCTCACCTCGGTCGGCAGTGGATTAAACAGCGTCATAAACAGTCCGTTTTCCGGCTCATTGCACAGATCAATCCGAGAAAGAACCGCCTGCGCGGAAGTGTTGAAGATCAGTTCACTGAGTTCAATGACCTGCCGAAGCCGATGAGCAATATCATCTGCGGTCTTGTCCGTCGTAACACCATTGATTGCATCGTGCGAATGGGATTTCAGCAGGTAGCTCCATGCCTGTTGTAACATTTTTTGCTGAAGCAACCCATCCGGAGACTCAATCAGATTGGCAAACGGCTCCGCATAGCGGCAAAGCAGTGTCTGCGCCTCGCGATTGAGTGTCTTCAGGTTCATGCGAACTGCCAGCGCATTACCGGAGACCGCCGCGATCGGGCCGTCACGTAATTCCCCCTGAACAATCGTCAATTTGTCTGGATTCAGATTTTCTTTCACTGCAGCAACATAGTCCGGCAACGTGCTGTGAATGAAGTTTACATCCTTCGAGACCGCATTCAGTTTTTGAATGATTTCTTTCAGCCCGGGAGTCGCGCCTGAAAAATCAGTGCCATCACCAAGAAAAAGATGATTCGGAACCAACGTATGATTGGCCGTAGAAAGAAGATCTTCCAGACACGGACTGATCATTTCCCCGTGATAATTCATATCGGAAAGAAGCGTTAGCTCTGTACAGCATGTTTCCGGATTCACCGTGTGGAACAGGAATCCGTTTTTTCCAAGTTGGTATCCCCATGACGGATCAGTATACATTTTCCCATACAACATCGGCATCAGCATATGGAAGTAGAAATTATTCCGTTTACTGACTCCTAAGCGAGTCGTCATCAGACGCGTTCCGTCCGGCGCTTCCCATAAAAATTCGCTGTAGGGTGCGCGGGTTTTACTGACGTTTTTCCCGGCCACGATAAAATCGATTCCGAAACCTGCCAGCAACTGCGGGAACTGCGCGGTCTGTCCCCAGCCAAAGGTGGTATAGCCGATGTCCAAACAGCCGCCAAGTGCTTCGGCCTTCTGAGTACCCCAAAGCAAATTACGCACGAGAGCCTCGCCGCAAACCGGGTAGAAATCAGGCAGATTATACCATGGTCCGATGAAAAGTTTTCCGGATTCGACCGCCTTGCGGACTATTTCCGTTTTTTCAGGAGAGAGCTCCAAGTAGTCCTCTACAGCTATTACCTGTCCGTCAAACAGAAACGCGTTGTAATCCGGATCGTTCTCCAACATATCAAGCAGCTCATCCATCATCTTTTTCAACTGGAACCGGGAACCCCATAGCGGCGCACGCCACTCACGATCCCAGTGCGTGTGTGAAATAATATGACCGGTTATTTGTTTATCCTGACGCATCGGATCTCCTCAAAAGGGTTTGAATTAATTGTCGAAAAGTTTCGGTACAAGAAGAAATATCGACCAACCGTACTGCTCCGGTCAGGTCAAACTGTGCCGCCATCCCAGAGATGCCAGTCGCCCACACAGGAATTGAATGCCCCCCCAAAAAACAATCATCAAGCCCCTTTGACGCCTGTTTGATAAAATGAACGCTAAGGGCAACAAGCCCGGCCACATAAATATCCATTACCGACCAATCTACCCAATTAAACATGCCACGTCCTCGCGTTTCCAATAATGGATATATCAAGTATACCCTTATTGCGAGTAAAATTTTTGCTTGTTTTGTATTTGGTCGTGGATGGCGATGCGAAAAGCGAAAATAGCTCTCTCCGAAGAAAAGTGGTACAAGATCACCTTCCCATCGTTTTCTGAGGGTTCAAAAACGAATACCACAGGTTAACTCTTTGATAGGCGAGGAATTCGATTAACGAGAGGTGGGGATAGATGAACTGTTTTCAGGTGTGTTTCAGGTGATTTTCATCTTTCTTTCGCGAGTTTTTCTGCCGCGATACGATGTGCGGCTTCAATTGCTGAGTTTTCGGATCAGGATGCTGCGTAATTGAGTTAGGAGTCGAAGAGTGTGCCAATAGAGGAAGAGCGAACCGAACTGTTGCGGCTTGGTGACATGCTGGGCGCAGCCATTTC
>DINM01000051.1:695-10219 GCA_002423675.1 Verrucomicrobia bacterium UBA5540 | reverse complement strand
GAATACCGCGAATTAACGGAGGCGGGAATATGAAAACAAAAAAAATAGAAAAATGGCTATTGCTTGAACAGTCCGGCGAGTTGTCGCCCCGGAAGCTGCGTAGTCTTCGTCGCGCTCTGGCCGCTTCAGAAGATGCCCGTGCCTTGCGCAACGAACTCGGCCGGTTGAAAGGATCAGTTCTTTTGTCGGAAGCGGAACCGTCACCGTGGACCGTTACACAGATTAACGCCCGCTTGCGCGATGAGCGTCGACTGGTATTCCGTTTTTCCAAGGTCTGGAAACCGGCTTTTGCGCTGGCGGTCAGCCTGACGTTGATCACCGGACTTCTTTATTTTCATGATGAGCAGGTCTCGTCGACTCCGGCGGCCGTTGTTGCGATAACAGGAGTGGACGTGTGGAGCGATCCATTTGAAGAAGATCTGAACAAACTGGAGACTCTGATTGTGGCCATATCAGATGAACCGCTTGATATCGTGGAAATGTAATAACCAAGGAGAGAGCGATGAAGAAATGGATGCTGATGGTGTTAATGGGAACATTCACGGCCGGGTTGGCTGTGGCGGAGACGAACAATCTCCCGTGGTATAAAAAAATGTTTAATAAAAGCGCGGATGAAACCGCTCCGGCCATCGAACAGGCGGTACCTGAAGTTGCTCCGACCGCGCCGGTCGCGACCCCGGATGTGCCGAAGAAGCAGCGTCCACAACTGACTCCCGAGCAGATCGAAAAGATGAAGGCTCGCAGAGAGAAGATGTGGTCGGGCGAAAAAAACGGCAATCGTCCGCATATGAATCCGCAACAGATGGNNGGGAAAAGATGAAGGCCATGCATGAAGCCCTCAAACAGCTTGGCGAAGCCGCGCGCAACGAAACCGACCCTGCGAAGAAGGAAGCGCTGATCGGGGAGCTTCGTACAAAACTGACCGCGATTGCCGACCGGATTCAGGCGGAGCAGAAGAAACGGCTGGAACAGGCCGGCAAAGAGATGAAAAATCTCGAAAAACGGATTGCCGACTATGAAGCGAATAAATCCACCCGCATCGAAGAGCAGATTCAGCGGATTCTGGCTGGTGAGCCGCTCCGCGGCCCCGGCGAAGGACAACACAAAAAAGGGCCTAAACCGCAGGCTCCGAATGCCGAATAATTAGGTGTTCCCGCATCGCTCGCTTGCACTCGCAAGCGGCCGGCAAACCTTGGAAAACCCCGCCGACGACGGGGTTTTCTATTTCAGCTTCAGTGCGCGAAGAATTTCCTGGAAATCTTGCGGTACCGGCGCACTGATTCGCATAGCTTTTTCATTTTGCGGGTCGGGTAGAATCAGCCGGCAGGCGTGAAGCATCTGGCGCGGAACGGCGCGGAAAATTGGATTGCCGCGCTGTTCACCGGCATATTCCTTGTCCCCTAAAACCGGGTGGCGCATGGCCGCGAGATGCTTGCGGATCTGATGGGTGCGTCCGGTATGGATGCGCAGTTCCAGATAGCTCGCGTCGCGATTGCGGTCGAGTACGCTCACCAGGGTGGTGGCCGATTCACCGTCGATGTCGCGCGTGATCGTTTTGAGCGAGTCGGAAACGCGTCCAATGGCGATGGCGCGGTAGAGTTTGACAATTTTTTGTTCCTTGAAGAGCGGAATCATCTCTTCTTTGGCATCGGCGTCGGTGGCGAATATGACGCATCCGGAGGTGTCGCGGTCGAGGCGGTGCACGATGCCGGGCCGCTCGGCCTCGGGCACCGTCGGCAGCTCGCCATAGCGCGCCAGGGCCCAGCGNNGCAGCCGAACTTCCAGGCTGCGTGCACTGCCGTTGGTTACCATTCCAGAGGGTTTGTTGACGACGATCATTCCGCCGGTTCGTTTTAGAATCTCGATTTTCTGTGTTTTTGGTTCGGGACGGACGGTTTCAATGACGTCTTTCAGTTTGAGCGAATGTTTGGCCATCCAGACGCGTTGTCCATTGACGAACACTTGCCGGGCATCGAGCAGAACACGCGCCTGTCTTTTGGAGCAGCGCAACCGATCAGAGAGAACATCGACCAATGACAGGCCGTCTTCGCGATTCGTCACTTGAAACGTTGCACGGCTCATTGTGTTTTATCCAGTTCCGCGCAGGCATCGTCGATGAGCTCTGCGGCTTGCTTGATTTCTTCCGCGGTAACGGTGAGCGGCGGAAGCATCCGCAGTACCCGTATGGCCGTGGCGAGGGTCAGCAGGCCCTTGTCCTGCAAAAGTTTTTGAAGTGATGTGGCGCTGTCTTTCAGCACCAGTCCGACCATCAGGCCACAACCCCGCGCGCNNAACAACGCGCCCATGATCCGCGCGTTCTCGAGCAGGTGTTCTTTTTCAATCGTTTCGATCACGGCCAGTGCGGCGGCGCTGGCCAACGGTGTGCCGCCGAACGTCGTGGCATGATTGCCGGGCTGGAAAACATCCGAGACTTTCGGAGCGGCAACCACAGCGCCGATCGGAAATCCGTTGCCGAGTCCTTTGGCGAGCGAGAAGGCATCCGGCTGCACGTCGTAATTCTGGAAGCCAAACCATTTTCCGGTCCGGCCGATACCTGCCTGTACTTCATCGAAAAGCAGCAGCAGATCTTTTTCATCGCAGAGCTTCCGCAGACCTTTGATGAATTCCGGATCGGCGGGGACAATTCCACCTTCACCCGGAATCGCTTCTACGAGAATCGCGGCGGTTTTGTCTGTTATGGCGGCTTTGCACGATTCAAGGTTATTGAATTCGGCGTACGTAAATCCTTCGGGCAGGGGATAGAATCCTTTTTGAACCTTTTCCTGTCCGGTGGCGGTTAGCGTTGCGAGCGTCCGGCCATGAAACGAGTTTTTCATGGTAATGACTTCGTACTTCCCTTGGGTCGAGCCCCACAGCCGCGCGAGTTTGATCAGCCCTTCATTGGCTTCCGCGCCGGAGTNNATTGTAATAAAGGTTGGAGACATGCATCAGTTTAGCCGCCTGCCCCTGAATGGCCTGTACGACTGCCGGATGGCAATGCCCGACATTCAGCACCGCGATGCCTGCGAGGAAGTCGAGATACTCTTTTCCGTCGGCGTCCCAGACCTTGCTTCCAGAACCTTTGACGAGCACGAGACCCGGCGCATAGGTCGGCATCACATGTTTTTTGTGTAAATCAATAATTTCAGAGCTTTTCATGGTTATTTCACAATCTCAGTTCCGACACCTTTGTCGGTGAAGAGTTCAAGCAATAGCGAGTGGGGCAGTGCGGAATCAATAATATGAGCCTTGCTGACGCCCGCTTTGAGTGCATCCACGGCTCCGCCGATTTTCGGCAACATGCCGCNNCTATGATTCCCCGTTCGATCAGGTCTTCCACTTCACTCAGGCTCAGCGTCGAAATCAGCGTGGTCGGGTCGTTAATATCGGCCATAAGCCCGGGAACATCGCTCAGAAACACCAGCTTACGCGCCTGCAGGGCACAGGCGACGGCGTTGGCGACATCATCAGCATTCACGTTATACAAATGACCGTCCTCGCCGCGGCCGAGCGGTGTGATGACGGGGATAATGTCAGCTTTGATAAAGGCTTTGATCGGTTCCACATCGACGCTGATGACTTTGCCGACATAGCCCCAGTCGAGTTCCTGACCGGTTTGCAGATCGACGCCGACGTGTTTTTTTACCTTAATAATGTCTTCGCCGTGAATTCCGTGGGCTTTGCCGCCGTAGTTTTTGATGATGTCCACCAGGTGCGGATTCACCTCGTTGTTCAGAACACTTTCGACGACCTCAATCGTCTTTTTGTCGGTCACTCGCAGTCCCTGTACAAAATTCGGCTGAATGTGCGCTTCCCTCATTTTTTTCGAAACCGCTTTGCCGCCGCCGTGTACGATGACGGGCTGAAGGCCGACGCATTCCATAAAGGCGACATCTTTCAGAATATTCCGGTAGCCGATTTCACTCTCCATGATGCTGCCGCCGAATTTAACGACAACAGTATCTCCCCGGAATTTTTGGATGTAGGGCAGGGCTTCAATCAGCACCGCCGCTTTTTCAATCATTTGCTTCATGCTTCTTTATCCTATTCGATATTGATCCGCACATACTCCTCGGTACAGTTGCAGGTGTAGACGACCGCTTCGCCGTTGCCGAGATTCAGATTGATATGAATGGCAAACGCTTCCTTGGAAACGACGGCGATCAGCTCTTCTTCCGGTACGTCGTACGCGGTTCCGCTTCGCACGGCGGGCACGGCGTCGTAGGTGATGTCAACCCGGTCTTCCTGTACCTGTGCATAGGAGTAACCGATGGCATCCATAATCCGGCCCCAGTTGGGCCGCTTGCCCGCCCAGGCTGTTTTGTTAAGCATGGAGTTGGCCACGGCCCGCGCGGCTTCTTCGGCCTCGCCGTTGCTGGCGGCACCAATAACCCGAACGGTGATGACCTTGGTGGCGCCTTCGCCGTCTTTGACGATCATCATCGATAGTTCGAACATCACTTTTTTCAGGGTTTGGAAAAAAAGATTCCAATGTTTGGAATCCTGTGTGATCCGTTCATTGCCGGCCTGTCCATTGGCCAGGCAGATGACGGTATCGTTGGTGCTCCGGTCGCCGTCCACAGTAATCCGGTTGAAACTCATATCGGCTGCACCCCGCAACCCGCATTGCAATGCGTGTTTTTCAACGGCGGCATCGGTCAGGATAAATGCGAGCATGGTGGCCATATTCGGCTCGATCATGCCGGAACCCTTGGCGAGACCGGTGATTCGCACCGGTGTGCCGTCGAGGTCGATTTCGACGCTGATGGTTTTGCTGACGAGGTCGGTGGTCATCATCGCTTCGGCGGCATCCATGCCGTTTTCAGGAGAAAGATCATCAAAAAGGAGTTCGATTCCTCCGGCGATCTTATCCATCGGCAGCGGTTTGCCGATGGTGCCGGTGGAGCAGACAAAAACATCCAGCGGCTGGATACTGAGTTTTCCGGCGGCGAGGGCGGCCATAGCTTCTGCATCCGCCATGCCTTGTGCACCGGTGCAGGCATTGGCGACGCCACTGTTCATGACGATGGCCCGCGCACCGTTGTGTTCGACTNNGTTCGACAACCCGCATGTCCCATTTAACGGGCGCGGCTTTGACCTGATTGGTCGTGAAGACCGCGGCGCTTTCCGCAGGTACGTCCGAGATAATCAGAGCCATGTCTTTGGCTTTTTTCTTCTTTTTGATCCCCGCCGAAATACCGGCGGCCGAGAATCCCTTGGGCAAAGGCAGTGATTTTTTCATAGGCTGCAACTCCAGAGGCGGGAGAGTACACTTCCGCGCATGGTTTCGGAATAAAAAAAGTCCCGGTCTCGTAAGAGCGCCGGGACTTCGTTCGCAGATCTCGTACGGCTTAGCGTTTCGAGAACTGGAAGCGTTTGCGTGCACCCGGCTGACCCGGTTTCTTACGTTCTTTCATACGTGCATCACGGGTGAGGAAGCCGCCTTTTTTGAGGATCGGCTTCAACTCTTCTTCCGCTTTGATCAGGGCGCGGGATGTGCCATGGGAGATGGCTCCGCATTGGCCGACTTTTCCGCCGCCAGCGACTTTGACGATCATGTCGTACTGGTCAACGCGGTCGGTGAGAACCAGCGGGCGGACGACCGTGTCAAGCATGTCTTTGGTGTCGAAATATTCCTGAGCGGTTTTGCCGTTCACGGTGATGAGGCCGGAGCCCTTGACGAGACTGACCCGTGCTACGGATGTTTTGCGTCGGCCTGTTGCGGCAAACTGATCAACTTTTTTCGCTGCTACCACGTTAATTACTCCTTACTTAGCCTTAAATTCGAGTGTCTGAACCTTCTGCGCCGTATGCGGATGGTCCGGTCCGGTGTAGACTTTCAGGCGGGTGATCGTTTTACGCATCAGACGGTTGTTCGGGAGCATCCCTTCGACAGCCTGCGTGATGATGCGGGTCGGATTTTTCTCACGGATTGTTGCGGCGGTGCGATGCTGCAAGCCGCTGCTGAATCCGCTGTAGTCCTGATAAATCTTCTTTTCTTCCTTATTACCGGTCAGCTTCACCTTTTCGGCGTTGATGACCACTACGAAGGCCCCCGTATCGACATGCGGGGTGTACGTGGGTTTATTACGGCCGCGCAAAAGGTCAGCAATCAATACAGCCAGCCGCCCGGTGGACTTGTCTGCGGCATCCACCACATACCAGTCCCGTTTAACATCATTTTCGTTTGCTACAAATGTCTTCATTAGAAATCTTTCCGGTTCAAATGCAAGGCGGGGAAAATATACGAGGGGATACCCCGTGTCAACACCTCTGCCCAAAGTTTTCTGCAAAAAGATAGGAATTGTTCCGACCCGACTGAAAGGCTATACCTTTTTCCGTGAAACTATTTCGAAAAAAAGAGGTGTGGGCGCCAACGTGGCAGGGGTCATTGATGATTCTGCTTCTGATTGCCGGACTGTTTTACGGCGCTGTTTTTCATCTCTATCCCTTTCTGGCGCTGACCCGTCCGGTTCAAAACGCCGACATGTTCATTATCGAAGGCTGGATGGCGGACGCAGAGCTTCAGGAGGTTTCGAAAGGCATTCGTCCCGGGCAGACCGTCGTCACCACCGGCGGGCCGGTCACGTTTGGGCAGAAGATCTTTAAATACGACAACTATGCCGGATTCGCTGCGGCACGTCTGGTGGAACTGGGGGTTCCTGCGGAATCGATCATTACCATTCCCGCCCCCGACACGGCGCGCGACCGCACCTATGTTTCCGCGCTGGCGGCGCGTCAGAAACTCGAAGAGCTCGGGCTGTTCGGAAAATCCTTCAACCTTTACACCACCGGCGCCCATGCCCGTCGCTCCTATGAAATATTCCGTGTTGTCTTTGGCAAAGACTACCCGCTGGGCGTCGTCTCGATTGCGCCGGCAAATTATCATCTGGATCGCTGGTTTTTATACAGCGAGGGCGTTAAACACGTCCTTATGGAATTCATTTCCTGGACCTACGCGCAGGTCTTCCTGCTGACTCATCATGCCTGACCGCCTCCAGCGCCGCCTCGCCGAAATCGGAGCTCCCGCCGATATCCGCGAGCTTGCCGCCGAACTCGCCGAACAGGCCGTGCGCGATCCGCTCACCGGACTCTATAACCGCCGTTTCTTCGACGAAGCCCTCGTGCAGAACATCGAAACCTCCCGCCGCTACAACCGCGACCTTTGTCTTGTCCTCTTCGACCTCGACCGCTTTAAAGAGGTCAACGATACTTTTGGCCACGAAGCCGGGGACGTCGTACTCAAAACGTTTTCCCGCCTTTTACTGAAAACCGCGCGCAAAGCCGATATCGTCTGCCGCATCGGCGGCGACGAATTCGCCGTCATCCTCCCCGAAACCGGACTTTTCACCCGACAAGAGGGAGAGAGGCTGGCGCAAAGCGACGGCAACGAAACGAAGTGTAGTGGCAATGGTTGGAAATTTGCGGGCCGGGTTTTCCAATGTTTGGAAACGTCGGCTGATTTTTTTCCAAATATTGGAACAAAATCTTCCAAGGGTTGGAAACTCAGCGCCTCCGCCGGAGCCGCCGCCTTGCCGTGCGAAAATCTCTTCGATGCGGCGGATCAAGAGCTGCTGAGGTCCAAAAACACATAAACATATGTGGATTGATCGGGTTTTGTGTTTGCATCCCGGAGGGGCTCTATTTAAAGTCGGATTCAATATCAATAGAGGGAGCTTATGGACGCTGAAAATTCATCGGTCGAGGGTGTGGATTCGGAAAAACAGGATTGGCTGGATGCTCTGGATGAGCTGCTCGAAACTGCCGGCGCAGAGCGGGTTAAAGATATTCTTCACGATCTTCAGGTGAATGCGCATCGCAAGGGGGTTCGTCTTCCGTTTTCAGCCAACACGCCGTATATCAATACGATTCCGCGCGAAGATCAGCCGACTTATCCGGGCGACCGTGAGCTGGAGCGGCGCATTAAAAGCCTTATTCGCTGGAACGCCATGGCCATGGTGGTGCGGGCGAATCGCGAAGAGGACGGCATTGGCGGTCATATTTCTACTTACCAGTCAATCGCTACGCTTTACGAAGTCGGCTTCAACCATTTCTTTCGCGGGCGGACCGAAACGTTTCCCGGCGATCTGGTCTACTTTCAGGGCCACTCCTCACCGGGTATTTATGCACGCGCCTTTCTGGAAGGCCGTTTGTCCATTGATCAGCTTGGTAACTTTCGTCACGAACTGCACGATACCCCCGGGCTTTCTTCCTATCCGCATCCTTGGCTGATGCCCGACTTCTGGCAGTTCCCGACCGTCTCCATGGGCCTCGGCCCGATCACCGCAATTTATCATGCCCGCTTTATTCATTATCTTGAAGATCGTGGTCTGCGCGAACCGACCGGGCAGAAAGTCTGGGCGTTTCTCGGCGACGGCGAAACCGACGAGCCCGAAACACTGGGCGCTATTACGCTGGCTTCCCGCGAAAAACTGGACAATCTGATTTTTGTCGTAAACTGCAATCTCCAGCGACTGGACGGTCCCGTACGCGGCAACGGGAAAATTATTCAGGAACTCGAGGCAGCCTTTCGTGGCGCGGGCTGGAATGTGATCAAAGTGGTCTGGGGTTCCGACTGGGATCCGCTGCTCGACGCGGACGAAGACGGTAAACTCGTCAAGCGAATGGGTGAAGTGGTCGATGGGCAGTACCAGAAGTACACGGTTTCGGACGGCGCGTACATCCGTCAGCACTTCTTCGGAACCGATCCGGATATCCTGAAGATGGTTGAACATTTGCCGGACGAGACGATTGAGTCTATCCGTCGCGGCGGTCACGATCCTATCAAGATGTATGCGGCCTATCACGCTGCCGTCAATCACAAGGGAGCACCGACTGTGATTCTGGCAAAGACTGTGAAGGGTTATGGTCTTGGCGAGGCTGGTGAAGGACAGAATGTCGCTCACAATCAGAAAAAGATCGCAGAAGAGGCATTGAAGGCGTTTCGGACGCGATTCAACATTCCCGTCAGCGACGCCGAAATTGGCAAGTTGCCGTTCTACAAGCCGGATCCCGACAGTCCGGAGATGCAGTATCTGCACGAACGTCGTAAGGCTTTGGGGGGATTCGTTCCGGAACGAAAGGCCAGCGAGGAGCGACTTGCGGTCCCGGAACTGAACGACAAGATCTTTGATGCAAAACCGCTCATGAAGGGTAGTGAAGGCGGTGAAGGCTCAACGACACACTCGATCGGCGCCATTATACGCGGCCTTGTGAAGCACAAATCCATGGGCCAGCGTGTCGTTCCGATCATTCCAGACGAAGCGCGTACGTTTGGCATGGAAGGTTTGTTCAAGCAGATCGGGATTTATTCGAGCAAAGGTCAGCTTTACGAGCCGGTTGACAAGCTGTCCGAATCGGCCATGTTCTACAAGGAATCAAAGCAAGGCCAGCTTCTTGAAGAAGGCATCAACGAAGCGGGTGCGATGAGTTCCTTTATTGCGGCCGGGTCGGCGTATGCAAATCTCGGCATGAACATGGTGCCGTTTTATGTGTACTACTCGATGTTCGGTTTCCAGCGCGTC
>DINM01000051.1:323-647 GCA_002423675.1 Verrucomicrobia bacterium UBA5540 | reverse complement strand
ACCGGCTGGAATCGACAGACAGTGGCGAAGGTCAGCGTCATCGACCGCAGCTGTTTGGCAGCGGCACGATTCTTCGCGAAGCCATTCGAGCTCAACAGATCCTCAAGGACAAGTACAACATCGGAACGGACGTGTGGAGCGTCACCAGCTACAGCGAACTGCGTCGCGACGCGATGGACTGTCAGCACTGGAATGATCTGCATCCAGGTGAAAATCCTCGCAGAAGTTTCCTTGAAACCACACTCGAAAGCGTTGATGGTCCGTTTATCTCGACCAGCGACAATGTGCGACTGGTCGCCGATCAGATTCGCGAATGGATTCCGG
>DINM01000051.1:0-217 GCA_002423675.1 Verrucomicrobia bacterium UBA5540 | reverse complement strand
GCGTCAAGGAAGGCGACGTGATCAAGGCGGGCGACATCGTTTGCGAAGTCGAAACCGACAAGGCCGTCGCCGAAATCAATTGTCCTCATGCTGGAACCATTGAAAAGCTGTTGATGAAGTCTGGCGACAAGGTGAACGTTGGACAGCCCATTTTGGTGATCGCAGCCAGCAATGGTGCGGCCGCCGCAGGTTCCGCTCCAGCCACTGCGGCCGCTCC
>DINM01000086.1:4142-4337 GCA_002423675.1 Verrucomicrobia bacterium UBA5540 | reverse complement strand
GAACGTTGAGGTTTTTCCTGGCGATCATAGCCATTGTCGGCCCGCCGACATACCCTGCGCCAATACAAAGAATTTTGGTCATGAAAGCTCCTCGGATTTTCCAAACATCGGAAAGGACGCTAACGGTTTTTCCAATGTTTGGAAACTTTTTTCCTTCCCGGTAGAAATGAAGGAAATTTTTCCAAACATTGGAAA
>DINM01000086.1:319-4040 GCA_002423675.1 Verrucomicrobia bacterium UBA5540 | reverse complement strand
AAATTAAATCCAAGGAGAGCCGCAATGAAGGGTATTCCGATCTCAGGTGTCCGTAATTTCACACTGATGGGCCACACGGGCAGCGGGAAGACGTCATTGCTGGATGTCATGCTCAATATCCTTGGAACCAACGAACGCGTTGGATCTGTTGACGACAAAAGCAGTATGGCGGACTGGACTCCTGAAGAACAGGAACACGAGATTTCCATATGGGCCAAACCCTTCGATGGAGTTTATACCGCCGCCAGCGGAAAAAAGCGTCGNNATGCCGACTTTATCGGCCAGCTCACCGCCGCCGCCGCCATTACCGATGCCGGACTGATTGTGGTCGATGCCGTTTCCGGCATTCAGGTCGGCACCAACCGCGCCTGGAAAGTCTGCGAAAAACGCAATCTGCCGCGCGGCATCGTCATCACCGGTCTCGACAAGCCGGACGCCGACTTCAACAAAGCGCTTACTGCGATCAAAGCAATGTGGGGCGAGACCCGCTGTGTGCCGGTGGTTCTGCCGACGACCGACGGCAAATCCGAAGTGGATC
Organism: Verrucomicrobia bacterium UBA5540; assembly: GCA_002423675.1. Lineage (GTDB taxonomy): Bacteria > Verrucomicrobiota > Kiritimatiellia > Kiritimatiellales > Tichowtungiaceae > Tichowtungia. Next base: position 3,502 of record DINM01000086.1, on the reverse strand, counting down.
TGCTGAATACGCCGGCCGACAAAATCCCGGCGGATCTGGCCGGCCAGATTAAAGCAATTAAAGATCACCTTATCGAACTGGCCGCCGAGACCGACGACACGCTGATGGAAAAATATTTCAATGGCGAAGAGCTTTCCGCCGACGAGTTTTCCAACGGCCTGCGCAAATCCGTTCACGAGGCACATCTGATTCCTGTGTTTGCCTGTTCGGCCAAAACAAAAATCGGTGTGAAAGAAACGATGGACTCCATCAGCCGCCTCTTCCCGTCGCCGGAAGATTATCCGGTCAAATGCGCCGATGGCCATGAAGTCGCCACCGGCGAAAACGAACCCTTTGCCGGTCTCATCTGGCGCTCCGTCAATGATGCCTTCACCGGTCAGCTCAGTTTCATTCGCGTCTATCGCGGCACGCTCAAACCCAATTCCGAAGTGCTCAACGCTACTAAAGGCGAAAAAGAGCGCATTGGTAGCATTCTCTACATCAACGGGAAAAAAGCGACCGACTGCCAGGAAGCCAAGGCGGGCGATATCGTCGCTCTGCCGAAATTAAAAAACACTTTCCTCAACGACACGCTTTGTGCACCGGCCGACAAAATTACCTTCCAAACCATTGAATTCCCGCATCCGGTCGCCGCCTATGCCGTCGAGCCGAAGGCCAAGGGCGACGAAGACAAAATCGGCACGGCCCTGCACCGTGCGGCGGAGGAAGATCCCTCCATTCGTGTTGAGCGGAACCGGGAAACGCACGAAACGGTTCTGTGGGGCATGGGCGATATGCACCTCGACGTTACGTTCGAGCACATCAAACACCGCAGTAAAGTGGACATCACCCACCACACGCCGAAAGTCGCTTACCGCGAAACCATCACCGGAAACGGAGAAGGCCACTATAAACACAAAAAGCAGTCCGGCGGCCGCGGCCAGTACGGCGAATGCTACGTGCGGATATTTCCGCGTGTGGATGGAGACGAAGAGTGGTTCTCCAACAAACTTGTCGGCGGTTCCATTCCCGGCAACTTTGTTCCCGCCTGCCAGAAGGGATTCCTGGAAGGCATGTCCAAAGGTCCGCTTGTCGGCGCGGAAGTCAGCAACGTCAAAGTCGAACTCTACGACGGTTCGTACCACGATGTGGACTCATCCGAAGTCGCCTTCAAAATCGCCGGATCGCGTGCATTGCACGAAGCCATCGAAAAAGCGCGCCCGGTTCTGCTCGAACCGATTATGACGCTCACCATCACCGTACCCGACGAATACATGGGTGACATCACCGGCATTCTCAACACCAAGCGCGGACGCATCCTCGGCATGGGCGTCGAAGAGGGCATGCAGGTCATCATCTCCGAAGTTCCGCAGGTCGAAACCTTCAAATTCTGTTCTGAACTGCGCTCCATCACTGGCGGACGCGGCTCGTTCGAGCTAGCCTTTGCCCGCTACGAGCAGGTCGCCCNNCAATTTTTCCAAACATTGGAAACACAGGGGTTTGTTTGTTCCGGCCTGATCCGCAAAAAACGGTTTATTTCGGGCCGCCGGTTGTGTATAAGGTTCGATTCCAATGTCCGGATGACGGACTTTATTTTTGACTTAGAGAGAGAGGTTTTCATGTCAGGGCATAGTAAGTGGGCCAATATTAAGCATAAAAAGGGCAAGGCGGATGCCGCGCGCGGCAAGGTGTTCAGCAAGATTGCCAAGGAAATGACCGTTTCGGCGCGTTCGGGTGGCGGAGATCCGTCGGCCAATATTACGTTGCGTGCGCTGATCGTAAAGGCCAAGGCCGTGAATATGCCGAACGATAATATTGATCGCGCGATCAAAAANNCGCGCTGGAAGAGTTGATGTACGAAGCCTATGCGCCGGGCGGAATCGGCATTCTGGTGCAGGCGCTGACGGATAACAAGAATCGCGCGGCCTCGGAAATTAAAAATGCGCTGACCAAAAACGGCGCCAGTCTTGCGCAGCAGGGCGCGGTCAGCCGCAGTTTTCAGCGCAAAGGGCAGATTTATATCGATGCGGCCGGCGTGGATGAAGATACGCTGATGAATATTGTGCTCGAAGCGGGCGCAGAGGATATGCAGCGCGACGGCGACCAGTTTGAAGTGCTGACGGCGTTTACGGACTATTCTGCCGTATGCGAAGAAATTTCAAAGGCTGGCCTGACTGCGGCTTCATCGGAACTGACGATGCTTCCCGATCTGCCGACGGATATTAAGGATAAGGAACAGGCGCAGAAGGTGATGAAGCTGATTGATGCGCTCGACGAGCTTGATGATGTCCAGAATGTGTACGGCGCGTTTGAAATCGACGACGCAATTCTGGCGGAAATGGAATGAATGAAATCCGCATTTTAGGCGTGGATACCTCACTGCGCTCGTCCGGCGTGGCGGTGATTGAGGTGTTCGGCAACCAGATGCGCGCGCTCGCCTACGGGCGGATTTATAACAAAGCCTCGTTGTCCCATTCGCGCTGTCTGGCGGCGATTCATCCGGAGATCGATCAGCTGATTACGGAATTTTCCCCCGACGAGGCCGCGATTGAAGGGGCCTTTTTTGCCAAGAACGTCAAAACCGCGATGATTCTCGGTCAGGCGCGCGGCGTGGTGCTTGCGGCCTGTGCATTGCGTACTCTTCCGGTTTATGAATACTCGCCGCGTTCGATCAAGCAGGCAACGGTCGGGGCGGGAGCCGCGACGAAAGAGCAGGTCGCTAAAATGGTGATGCGCCTGCTGGGACTGGCTGAACAGCCGCAGGAAGACGCTGCCGATGCCCTGGCAGCGGCCATCTGCCATGCTCACCACCGCGGCTTGCCGGAAGCCTTGCGTTTAAAACCGGTTTAATGTTAGTTTGCGTGCCCTGTTTAAGAAACAAAAGGAGAAGGATCTGATGGAACTCAAGGAAATCAAAAAAATCGTCGAACTGATGACGGATAACGACCTTGCTGAATTTTTGCTGGAGGAAGAGGCTTTTACTCTGCAACTCAAACGCGGTACAGCAGGCGTGACGCAGGTGGTTCAGGCTCCGCAGATGATGGCTGCCGCACCAGCTGCTGCGGCTCCNNGTCTGTATTATCGAAGCGATGAAGGTGATGAATGAAATCCAGGCCGAAGTAAAAGGCAAGATTAAGAAGATTCTTGTGGATAACGCCACGCCCGTACAGTTCGGTCAGCCTCTCTTCCTTGTTGAACCGGCAT
>DINM01000086.1:0-196 GCA_002423675.1 Verrucomicrobia bacterium UBA5540 | reverse complement strand
AAAATATTGATTGCCAATCGTGGAGAAATTGCGCTGCGGATCATCCGGGCCTGCAAAGAGCTGGGCATTCGTTCCGTCGCGGTCTATTCGGAGGCGGATGAAGAATCGCTTCACGTTCAGATGGCCGACGAGGCCATTTGTATCGGCGCTGCCGCGGCCACTTCAAGCTATTTGAAAATGTCCAATATTATCAGTG
>DINM01000121.1:1813-8569 GCA_002423675.1 Verrucomicrobia bacterium UBA5540 | reverse complement strand
ACCTGACGAGCGGGTGGTATTTTAGATGACAGCATCGGGAGTCCTCTCGCGTCTGGATCGGGATGTTTTTTCTCGGAGACCCGATACGGTTTGTGTCATGTTCAGCATCAATGACCGTGTTGCCGCCGTCGGGGGCTGGCTGTAAACCCCATTGTAGAATAGCCTGAAGAGGCATGAACGTTTCAGTAAATATAAAGGAGAAAAGATGAATTTGACCATTCGATCAAAGGATGATTGCAAGTATGACATTGTTTCACTGGGCGAAGTGATGCTTCGCCTCGATCCCGGCGAGGGACGTATTCGTACGGCGCGTGAATTTCGCGCGTGGGAAGGGGGGGGCGAATATAACGTAGCCCGTGGATTGCGCCGCTGCTTCGGCAAACGCGCCGCCGTCGTCACCGCCTTCGCCAAAAATGAAGTCGGCTTACTGATGGAAGATTTTATTCTTCAGGGTGGAGTGGATACCTCCCTGATCAAATGGGCCGATTACGACGGCATCGGCCGTACGGTACGCAACGGACTCAACTTTACCGAACGCGGCTTCGGCATTCGAGGCGCAGTCGGCTGTTCGGATCGCGGCAACACGGCCGCCTCGCAACTCAAACCCGGCGATATTGATTGGGAACACATTTTCGGAAAACTCGGGGTGCGCTGGATGCATACCGGCGGAATTTTTGCCGCGCTGAGTGAAACCACCGGGCCGGTGGTGATTGAAGCCGCCAAAGCTGCCAAAAAATACGGCACGATCGTTTCGTACGACCTCAACTACCGCCCGTCGCTCTGGAAAGGTTTTGGCGGACTGGAAAAATGTCAGGAAATCAACCGTGAGATCGCCAAATACGTCGACGTCATGATCGGAAACGAAGAGGACTTTACCGCCTGCCTCGGTTTCGAAATCGAAGGCGCGGATGAAAATCTGACGGAACTCGAAGTCGAGTCCTTCCAGAAGATGATCGCCAAAGCGGTCAAAGAATTCCCGAACTTTAAAGCAACGGCGACCACGATGCGCGGAGTAAAAAGCGCGACGGTCAACGACTGGGGCGCGATGGCCTGGTGCGACGGAGAATTTTATACCGCCACGCATCGTCCGAATCTCGAGATTCTCGACCGTGTCGGCGGCGGCGACAGCTTCGCCTCCGGCTTCATCTACGGTCTGATGGAGCTCGGCGATCCGCAGCTGGCGGTCGAATATGGCGCGGCGCACGGTGCGCTGGCGATGACCACTCCGGGCGACACGACAATGGTTTCGTTGCCTGAGGTAAAGAAAATTGTTGGGGGTGCGGGAGCTCGTGTAGACCGGTAGAATTTTTCAATCATTGGAATCTGATTAGAAAGGATAGGTTTATGAATGTTGTTGCTTCACTGATTTTATCTGTATGGCTGAGTGATCATATGATGATGCCGGCGAATCGTCCCGTTCCGCTAAGCGGACGCGCTGCGCCGGGAGCTGTCATAACCGTTGAGTTTGCTGGTCAGAAAAAGACTGGGGTTGCCGACGATTCCGGGTCGTGGATTGTTACGCTGGATCCGATGAGTGCTTCGGCGAAATCCCGTACGTTAACGGTTTCTTCTTCAATCGGAAATCAGCAGGTATTCATCGAAGATATCTTGGTTGGCAACATCTGGCTTTGCTCCGGACAGTCGAATATGGGGTTTCCAGTCGGTAAAAGCGAAGAAGCGGATAAGGCGGTCGCGGAAATCCGGGATGTGGATGTCCGTTATTTTAATGGAAGCCAGTGGATGGTTGTGAATGCGGAGAATGTACAAAAAATTTCCGCTGTCGGAGCTTATTTTGCGATAGAGATGGCGCGGCAGCAAAAGGCGCCTGTCGGTATTTTTGTAGCTGCGCGCGGCGGAACCGGAATTGAAGCATGGGTTCCGGTAACGGCATTTCCGGACACGGTTGACGGTCGCAAATTTAAATCGCTGGTGAACGATCCTGAGGTGTTGAAAGCGGCAGCAGAAGACGCGGCGGATTTCAAGCCGTGGGGACAGCACCGGCTTTTCAAATGGGGACTTGGACGTGCCGTTCCTTCCCGTCTTTATGAAACATTGATTCGTCCCTTCAGTGATCTGCCGATCTACGGGGTGGTCTGGTATCAGGGAGAAGGCAATACCGGCAGTGTCGAGACGGCGCAGGAATATCGTTTGTGGTTACAGAGTCTGATTTCGACGTATCGGAATTTATGGAACAATCCTGATCTGCCGTTTGTAATCATTCAGCTGCCTGCGTATGACCCGGGAAGTCCGGACGGTCGCGCCGCATGGGCGGTGCTTCAGGATGTACAGGCCGCTGTCGCGGAAAACACGGCGAACACAGTAGCGGTAGACATTAAAGATCTCGGCGACTTGAGCAATATTCACCCCTGCCGGAAAAGAGAGGTTGGCGTGCGGGCTGCGCATGCCGCACTGAAATTGATGGGATATAAGTAAACTATGACTAAAAAACAAACGGACATTGGAATGATTGGCATGGGCGTGATGGGCTCCAACCTCGCCCGCAACATGGTTTCAAAAGGATTTTCGGTTTCGTGCTACGACTGGAACGAGACACTGAGGAAAAAATTTTCTGCAAACTACAAAGAGGGGTTTTTTCACGCAGATAGCCTCCAGGAGTTTGTTGAATCAATTGAGCGTCCGCGCAAAATTATGATGATGATTAAGGCGGGAGCGCCGGTAGATTCGGTCATTAATGAACTTCTGCCGTTGCTGGAGCCTGGAGATGTTTTGATCGATGGCGGCAACTCGCAGTGGGAAGATACGGAGCGCCGCGTCGCATTCTGCGAAGAACGAGGTCTTCTTTTTGTGGGCAGCGGCGTTTCCGGAGGAGAAGAGGGCGCATTAACAGGTCCCGCTCTGATGCCTGGCGGATCCAATGGCGCATGGGAGCTGATCCAACCGATTTTTGAAGCGATTTCAGCCCGTACTCCTGAAGGCGTTGTCTGCGTTGACTGGATTGGTTCCGGCGGCTCCGGTCATTTTGTAAAAATGGTTCACAATGGCGTCGAATACGGTGACATGCAGATGATCTGTGAAACCTATCAGGTGATGCGCGACGGTCTCGGCATGTCGAACATTGCCATGTCTGAAGTATTCGGCCGCTGGAATAAAGGTAAGCTCGACTCCTATCTGGTTGAAATTACCCGCGATATTCTTGCATTTGAAACCAAGGATGGCGAACAGACCGTTGATATGATTCTTGATGCCGCCGGTCAGAAGGGAACCGGAAAGTGGACCCTGATGGCTGCTCTGGATGCGGGCGAACCACTTCCGTTAATTGGCGAGGCCGTTTTCGCTCGATGCCTTTCGGCGCTAAAGGACGATCGCACAAAAGCTTCGGAGCTGCTCGCAGGTCCCAGATTGGGGATTGATGTGGATCATCAGGATTTTGTAGAAGAAATCAAACAGGCTCTCTACGGCTCGAATATCATTTCGTATGCGCAGGGCTTTCAGTTGATCCAGCAGGTTTCGAAAGAGCAGGGCTGGAACCTGAATCTGGCGCGGCTGGCACAGATCTGGCGCGGCGGGTGTATTATTCGCTCCACGTTATTGCGCACGATTAAAGAGGCATTCATGCGCGATCCGGATCTCTCCAATCTGCTGCTTGACCCTCTGATTGCGGAGTCGGTCAGCGAGGCTCAGGTGCACTGGCGCAACGCGGTAGCCTGCATGACACGCGCAGGTATTGCCTCCCCGGCAATGAGTTCAGCACTGTCATATTATGACGGCTTTAGAACGGCCCGTGGCTCAGCCAATTTACTTCAGGCCCAGCGCGACTTTTTTGGCGCTCACACCTATGAGCGTATCGACAAGCCCCGCGGAGATTTCTTTCATACGGAGTGGAGTGGATCGTCCTTATGATCATTCCGTTTGGATGGACGGCAGAAAATGGCGGGTAGGAAAAGACGGGGTTCCGCCTCTTAGACGCCGATCACTGGTTTTTTCATGGGTAAAAAATGGGACGAAGAAAACGTTTAAGACGAAGTCCAATGTGATCTTGAATCTAGAAAAACTGCACATCGGGAAGGTTGTATTTGTCCCTAAATCACTTTACCAGAGCAATTTAGATGAGCTGGTCTACACGGCAGTGTTTGTTATAAACCCCCGTATTTTATCGATCATATGGGGGTTAAAAGTGGCTCCGGCGGCTGGGCTCGAACCAGCAACCAAGTGATTAACAGTCACCTACTCTACCATTGAGCTACGCCGGAAATAAGAGGCGACAAAGGTATAGAAATCATCTGGTAAGTCAAACCTTGAAACGCAAAAAACATCGCTTTTCCAAGGTTCGGAAAAAAACGGTTCATTTTTTCCGAACCTTGGAACTTTAACCGATCGACTGACGGCCGGCAATCGCGCGGGAGAGGGTGGTGGAGTCGGCATATTCAATGGCGCTCCCGGAGGGAAGACCAAAGGCGAGGCGCGAGACTTTGACGCCTCGACTGGCGATCAGTTCAGCCAGATAGCTCGCGGTGGCTTCGCTTTCGACATCGGTGCCGAGTGCGATAATTACTTCATCGATTTGTTCGGGGTGCAAACGTGCCAGCAGTTCGCTGACGCGCAGATCCGCAACGCCTTTTCCGAGCGCAGGCGAAAGATGTCCACCGAGGACGTGATAGCGCCCGCTAAACCCGTTGCATCGCTCAATCTTCATGATGTCGCCGGGGCTTTCCACAACGCAAAGAAGCCCGGTTGCGCGTCGTCCATCGATACAGAGGGCGCAGGGGTCTTCTTTCGTAACGGTAATGCCGCCGCAGCGCGAGCAGGAGGCCACCTGCTCGTCGGCAGCCAGCAGGGCGTCCGCCAGTCTGCGGGCCAGTCCGTTGCGGTTCTGCACCAGAGCAAACGCCATCCGTTCGGCGGAACGTTTTCCAATGCCTGGAAGTTTTTCCAGTGCCGCAATCAGATTGTCCAATGGAAGGAAGTGTTTCATGAGAAAATGATGAACTATGAATGATAAAACTCGAACTCAAACGGCGTTGGCCTTTTTTGTTAAAGCTGTCGCAGACCCTTTTTCATAATTCATCTTTCATATTTCAAAAAGGAAGTCCCATGCCGGCGGTCAGGCTTTTCATATCATTGGCGGTCGCCGCCTGGGCTTCGTTGAGTACGCCTTTGAAGGCATCCAGAATGGCGCTTTCGATTTTTTTCATATTCCCGGACTGAATCAGCTCCGGGGCGATTGTAATGCTGTGCGGCTTCATGTCGCAGCTCATTTTAACTGTCACCTGTCCGGCGGCGCTGGAAAATTCAACTTTTTTTGAGGCCAGTTTCTTCTGAATTTTTTTCATTTCAGCGACTTGNNCATCGTAAGTTCCTTTCTATTCGCGAATATCGATTATTTCTCCGCTGAAGGCCTCGAGGACGCTTCGGACGGAAGGATTCTCATAATATTTCTTTTTATCCGGAATTCCCTGGGCGGGGGCATCGGTCGGCAGGGGTTTTGACCTGCCGGCCAACACACTGAAATCAGTCGCGACCGGCCGCTTCAAAAAAGCGCTCAGGGTTTTCTGGATAAACAAAAGGGTGCGTGGATTCTCCAAACTGGAGCGTTCGCCGGCGAATTCGGGGTCTATACCGATGGTGACGTGCGTTTCGGAAACGCGTAACGGAAGGGTGTCGGTCAAATACTGTTTGGCATGCGGTACGCCTTTGGCGATATGCTCAATCAGACTGACCCAATCGGTTTTGAGCCGCTCTAGATCATCCGAGGGCTTTTTTTTTACGTCGTACGTCGAGGTCTCTTCGTTGACGGCCGACGGAGAGGCAGGTTGCGACTTAAGCGCGGCAACCTGTTTCATCAGCTCGTCGATCGTGGCGACTGTGGCGGCGCGCGAGGCGCGAATGAGCGCGGTTTCGAGCATAGTGCGTTTGGAAAGGGCATAGCGCATCCGGCTATCGACATCAATCAGCAGTTCGATGATCCGCAACAGGCGGCCGTCGGAACTTTTTGCCGCCTGGTTTTTCAGCGTATCGATCTGGGTTTCCGGCAGGTCGAACGCGGTGGCGTTCTTTCCGGCGTGCATAACGATCAGCAGATTGCGGAACTGGTCGAGCAGTTCGAGCACAACACGCTGCATATCCTTTCCGCTTTGATCGATTTCCGCGACGGCTTTAATGATCGCCGGAATATTGCCGTCGAGAATGGCGTCGGTCAGTCCCTCAAGCTGTGTGCGGCTGATCAGTCCGAAAACGGAGAGCACATCGGCTTCTTCAATTGTCTTTCCCCGGAACGAAACCAGCTGGTCGAGCGCGCTTTCGGCATCGCGTAGACCGCCTTCGGCACCGCGGGCGATCGCAAGCAGGGCGTCGTCGCTGATGGTGATTTCCTCGGCTTTGGAAATTTTCTGGAGCTGCGCGGTGATATCGGCGATGGAGATTCGGCGCAGATCGAACCGTTGGCAGCGCGACAGAATCGTGGTGAGCACTTTCTGCGGTTCGGTGGTGGCGAAGAAAAACTTTACGTGCGGCGGCGGCTCTTCCAGNNCTTCGTCGATGATATAGATTTTAAACGGCCCGCGAACCGGGGCGTAGCGCACATTGTCGCGCAGCTCCTGCACGTCACCGATTCCGCGGTTGGATGCGCCGTCGATTTCGATCACATCAAGGCTGCTGCCTTTCATGATTTCTTTGCAGGAATCGCAGGCATTACAGGGCTCGGAGCCCTGCCGGTTTTGACAGTTCAGCGCCTTGGCCAGAATACGGGCCGTCGTGGTTTTTCCCGTACCGCGCGGGCCGACAAACAGATAGGCGTGC
>DINM01000121.1:211-1762 GCA_002423675.1 Verrucomicrobia bacterium UBA5540 | reverse complement strand
CAGCGTTTGCGTAACGTGATTTTGACCCACCACATCCGCAAAAACCTGCGGTCGCCATTTTCGTGCTAGAACTTCATATGCCATGAGTCCCAAAAGGTACCGAGCCATCCAGAGAATGGCAAGAGGCAAGGTCTGGATTGATAAAAATCTTGTGACTTCAGAAGCCTTCAACTAGCCTCATGGCATGAATCAGGAGGGCACCATGCGTTGGTTATTCATTCTATTGTTGGTTTTATCTGCGACGGGAACCTTGCGCGCCGAAACAGTTGCCGGACATGATCTGTCCGACACCGAAGAGGTTGTGCAGGATATGTCCTCTAAACTGAGCCGCGGCGTTGTCAATATTCTGACCGGTTGGGGCGAAATTCCCCGCCAAATGATCATTTCCGGCCGCGATAAAGGGTGGTGGGCGGTTCTGCCCGTCGGCATTCCCGCCGGGGCGATCATGACGGTTGCCCGTACCGGAACCGGCGTATTTGAAACTGCACTCTTCATCGTTCCGATCAACGACTCCTACGGTCCAATCATGAATCCCGCTTTTGTCTGGCAGAAGAGGGCGGATACGCCCTGATACAGGATGCGAGATACGGGATACAGGAGTAAGAACAGACGTAAGAAAAAGCTATCCGCATCAGGAGTTTTCGTATGAGTCCCGAATCCCGAATCTCGAATCCCGTAACCCGGATCCTTATCTGTAACGACGACGGAATCTACGCGCCGGGCATCGCCGCACTGCACGATTCCGTCAAAGAACTCGGCCAAATCCATGTGATTGCACCCGATGTGGAGCGCAGCGCGGCCGGTCATGCCATCACGCTGGCCGATCCGATCAAAAGCATGCCCGTTGACCGCAACGGTGAATTCTTCGGCTACGGCATTGGCGGAACTCCTGCCGACTGCATCAAGCTCGCTGTTTGCGCGGTCATGAAAGATGCACCGCCGGATCTGATCCTCAGCGGCATTAACCTCGGCTCGAACACCGGTATCAGCGTTATCTATTCCGGCACCGTGTCGGCGGCGACCGAAGGCGTTATTCTCGGCATTCCCGGCGTCGCCTTTTCGCTCTGCACCTACACTGATCCCGAATGGGAGATGGCCGCCCGCATTGCCAAAGAGATTACGGCAAAACTCATCGCCAACCCGATGCCGCCCAACGTACTGCTTAATGTCAACATGCCCAATCTGCCGTACGACCAGCTCAAGGGGATCAAAATCACCCGCATGGGCCGCTCACGGTTTATTGAAAAATTCCACAAACGGCTCGACCCGCGCGGTCGCACCTATTACTGGCTCGACGGCGAACTCGAAGTTCACGATGAAGGCGACGACATCGACATTCACGCCGTGCGCGACGGCTATGTCTCCATCACGCCGATCCAGCTCGACATGACCGCCTACGAACACCTCAAAACCTTCCAATACCTGGACCCGGGCAACAGCTAGAGAGGCTCCGCGAGTGCGGAACAGTGACCGACAAAAAACGCGCTGAAAAGTTCCCAGCATTGGAAAAAATAGACCGGCTGAAATGCAGTTTTTTCCAAGGTTTGGAAA
>DINM01000121.1:0-201 GCA_002423675.1 Verrucomicrobia bacterium UBA5540 | reverse complement strand
CGCCACTCTTGCCTGCGGTTGCCGAATAAGCATAATAACGCCATGCCGACTTTTTACTACGTCTATATCCTCCAGAGTCTTTCCATGCCTGAAACCTTTTATACCGGTTATACGGAGGATTTGGAACGCAGGCTTGAAAAACACAACTCTGGCTCTGTGTCTCATACTGCAAAATAACGACCCCGGCGGATTAAAACTGCA
>DINM01000109.1 GCA_002423675.1 Verrucomicrobia bacterium UBA5540 | reverse complement strand
AGCGACTGGGAGGGGTTGATGTGTTCTGTCCGCGCATCCGCTTCCGCCGAAATACAACGCGCGGGAAAGTCTGGTTCGATGAAGCGCTGTTTCCAGGCTATCTCTTTGTCCGTTTCGATTTCAACACCATGTTTCGCGCCGTTTCCGCTGCTGTCGGGGTGCGCGGGCTGGTTCGCTTCGCCGGTGAATGTGCGCGGGTTCCGGACCGTGTCGTTCAGATGCTCCGGGATGAGATGGATGGAACGGTCATCATTCCGGAGTCGGAGCTGAAAAATGGAGACCGGGCCTTGATGGTCGATGGTGCCATGCGTGGATTACAAGTTCTGATCCGTCAGGTATTGCCGGGCGGCGAACGAGTCAAAATTTTGATGGAGCTGATGGGAACCGCGGTGGAGGCCGTTGTGCCGATGGAGGCACTGGAGCCTGCGGCTTGAGATAGAAATTTCGCAATGGATTGCGAAATCCATAGAAAATATGAATTGAACGGAAGGTTTCGGGAAAAATTCCTGATCGACCAAGGGCGGCAGCCCGCCCGGAGGACGGTATGAAAATCTTTGTAACCGGCGCGGCGGGCTTTATCGGCATGCACATGGCCGAGTCGCTGCTGGACGACGGCCATGAAGTGGTCGGTCTGGATAATTTTAACGACTATTACGATGTTTCGCTGAAAGAGGCGCGTAGCGCACGGCTTGAGAAGCGTGACGGGTTCACTCTTATTCGTGGCGACCTGACCAACTATGAACTGTTAACTGAGAACTTTGAACTGCACGAGCCTCAACTCGTGTGCCATCTGGCGGCGCAAGCCGGTGTGCGCTATTCCCTTGAAAACCCAATGGCCTATCAGAGGTCCAACCTGGAAGGTCACTTGAATATTCTGGAAGCCTGCCGTCACGCAAAAACTCCGCGCTTGGTTTACGCTTCCAGTTCGAGCGTGTACGGCGGAAACAAAAAGGTGCCGTTCTGCGAATCTGATCCGGTGGATAATCCGGTCAGTCTTTATGCGGCAACAAAAAAAGCGAATGAGCTGATGAGTCATTCCTATACTCATTTATACGGCTTGCAGACGGTCGGTCTGCGCTTTTTCACGGTCTATGGCCCGTGGGGCCGCCCGGACATGGCCTACTGGCTTTTTACGGATGCGATGCTCAAAGACAAACCGATCAAGGTATTCAACAACGGCAAAATGGAGCGCGACTTCACCTATATTACCGACATCGTCGCCGGCGTGAAGGCCGCGCTGTTTGCCGAGGGGCTCGATCCGTATGAAATTTTTAATTTGGGAAATAACAAACCCGAAAACCTGATGGACTTCATCAAAACGCTGGCCGGCGAGCTGGGCGTGGAGCCGAAAATGGAAATGCTTCCGATGCAGCCGGGCGATGTTCCGGTTACCTTTGCCGATGTGTCCAAAGTCCGGGAAAAGCTGGGCTATCAGCCGACAACTTCGGTGAAGGATGGTCTGCGCCATTTCGTGGCGTGGTATAAGGAATATTTTTCCGTATGAAGAGTCTGTTGGACATTGCAATAGATGCAGCGCTGCGTGCAGGCGGTGCAANNCGAAATCTACAAGCGTGATTTCGAGATCGAATTCAAAGATGACAAGTCGCCGCTGACGGAAGCCGACAAGGCGGCGCATCACATCATTTGCGATGCGCTGGAAGATACGGGCCTGCCGGTTCTTTCCGAAGAAAGTAAGACAGTTCCCTATAAACAGCGCAAAGCCTGGACGAAATACTGGCTGGTTGATCCGCTCGACGGCACTAAAGAATTCATCAAGAAAAACGATGAGTTTACCGTCAATATCGCGCTGATCGAAAACGGCCGACCGATCCTCGGTGTGGTTTATGCACCGGTACTGCAAACCGTTTATTACGGTTTGCAGACAGGGAGCAAAGAGCAGGGCGCATGGAAATCTGACCACTGCACCGGCAAATCTGTTGATGAGATTTTTAATTCGGCAGTTTCTCTTCCGCTGTCCTCCATCCTCCGTCCTCCGTCCTCTGCTATTCGCGTCGTCGCCTCTCGTTCCCACTGCAATGAAGAAACCAAAAAGTTTATTGAGGAGCTGGAGGTGAAGTACGGGGCCGTCGAACTGGTTTCGAGCGGCAGCTCGCTGAAACTTTGCATGGTGGCTGAAGGACGGGCGGATGTTTATCCACGCATTGCGCCGACGATGGAATGGGATACCGCCGCCGCGCAGGCCGTTGTCGAAGCGTCGGGTGGGAGGGTTATCAAATATGACCCCGCCGTTCCGGTGGGCTCATACTTGACGCAGAGAGCCGAGAGCAAGGAGCAGGGAGAAGAGAATGGCAAGACTGATTCGCCATGCTCCATGCCCCATGCCCTTTGCTACAATAAAGAAAATCTGCTGAACCCGTTTTTTGTGGTGTCCCGGAAAGATTGATTTTTATGGAACTCGGATGGGAAGCCTGGCTGACGCTGGGGGTTATTGTTTCGGTGCTGACGCTACTGGTAACGACTCGTCTCCCGGCCGATTTTGTTTTTGTCAGCGGTCTGGGCATTTTGCTGATCAGTGGAGTGCTGGATGCGAAAGCCGCGCTGTCCGGCTTCAGTGCGCCAGGCATGATCACGGTCGGCGTGCTTTATGTGGTTGTGGCTGGACTTCAGGAAACCGGCGGGCTGTCGTGGATTTCCCACCATGTGCTTGGGCATCCCAGAGGATCGCGGCGGGCTCAGCTTCGAATGTTTGCTCCGGTGATTTCACTAAGCGCCTTTCTGAATAATACGCCGGTGGTGGCGATGTTTATTCCGGTGGTAACGGAATGGTGCCGCCGCCTGCGGATTTCGCCGTCGCGAATGTTGATTCCGTTAAGCTATGCTTCAATTTTCGGCGGCATCTGCACGTTGATTGGAACCAGCACGAATCTGGTGGTCAACACCATGGTGCAGTCGCGGTTTCGCAGCGCTGGACTGAGTATGTTCGAGATCGCCAAGCTGGGAGTTCCTTGCGCAGTGGTCGGGGTGGTGTATCTGATTTTGTTTAGTCATAAACTGCTGCCCAGGCGCAGGACGGCAGATGACGTTTTTGAAAATCCACGCGAATATACACTGGAACTGGAGGTTTGTGCCAGAAGTCCGTTGATCGGAAGCACTATTGAAAAATCCGGATTACGGCATTTACCGGGCGCGTTTCTGGCGGAACTGATTCGAGGTGGCCAGGTGCTTTCGGCGGTATCGCCAGCCGAAGTTCTGTGCGAAGAGGATCGACTGGTTTTCGTCGGGAACATCGACTCGATGAGATCTCTTTGCAATCAGCGCGGCCTCCAGCCCGCCACCGACCAGTTGTTTAAACTGGATGCCCCGCGCCATCAGCGCTGTCTGGTTGAAGCGGTGGTTTCGAATACCTGCCCGNNGCAAAACGATCAGGGAGAGCCGATTCCGCAACGTGTATAACGCGGTCGTGATTGCGGTGGCGCGCAATGGTGAGCGGCTGAGCGGAAAAATCGGAGACATTAAACTGCGAGCGGGCGATATGCTGCTGGTTGAGTCCCATGCCGGCTTCATTCCTCGACAGAAAGACTCGCGCGATTTTTATCTGGTCAGCGGCGTGGAGAAT
The DNA here is from genome assembly GCA_002423675.1 of Verrucomicrobia bacterium UBA5540. GTDB lineage: Bacteria > Verrucomicrobiota > Kiritimatiellia > Kiritimatiellales > Tichowtungiaceae > Tichowtungia. Next base: position 6,581 of record DINM01000109.1, on the reverse strand, counting down.
TCCACACCGCGGCGGTTCGAAAAAGCGCCATGGGCTTTTGTGATTCTGATCGGAATGGTGCTCGTGGTGTCGTTGGGCTGGCTGAATATGCTCCAGGCCGCATTACTGGCGGCCGGCGCCATGCTCCTGTTTCGCTGCTGTTCAACTTCGCAGGCCCGTCGCAGCATTGAGTGGAATGTGCTGATTGTGATTGCCGCCGCACTTGGATTGGGTCTGGCGCTGGAAAAAACCGGAGCGGCTGCCACACTGGCCGGGTTGCTGCTCGGGCTGGTTCATGAGCAACCGTGGGGCGCGTTGGCGATGGTGTATATGGTCACGACGCTTTTTACCGAGATTATTACAAACAACGCAGCGGCTGCGCTGGTGTTTCCGATTGCGATGAGTACGGCGGATCGGTTGGGAGTTAATCCGATGCCGTTTATCACCTGCATCATGATTGCCGCTTCCGCCAGTTTTGCGACTCCAATCGGCTATCAAACGAATTTGATGGTGTACGGGCCCGGCGGATACCGATTTGGCGATTATCTGCGAATCGGTCTTCCACTAAATTGTCTTTTTGGACTCGTGGCGGTCGTGTTGGCCCCCTTAATTTGGCCGTTTTAATATGGAATAGAGGCGTTGAACCCCTATTTTTTGGAAAAAATGGTGGATTTTTAAAATCAACTAATACACGATCATCTTTCTCGTAAATAAGGGGTTTTAGACATGAGCGGATACAATTTATCGCATTTAAAGCAGCTGGAAGCGGAGAGCATCCACATCATTCGTGAAGTGGCGGCGGAGTTTCAGAATCCGGTGATGCTCTATTCCATTGGCAAAGACTCGTCTGTTATGCTTCATCTGGCGCACAAGGCGTTTGCGCCGGGTAAAATCCCGTTTCCGCTGATGCATGTGGACACACAGTGGAAGTTCCGGGAAATGTATAAATTTCGCGAGCTGATGGCTGAAAAATATCAGGTGGAGATCAAGGTCTGGATCAATCCCGAAGGCAAGGATGTCAGCAATCCGTTTAAGCACGGCTCGGAAAAACATACGCAGGTGATGAAAACCGACGGCTTAAAGCAGGCGCTGAATCACTACGGTTTTGATGCCGCGTTAGGCGGCGCCCGCCGCGACGAGGAAAAATCCCGTGCCAAGGAGCGGGTTTACAGCTTTCGCAACGAATTTCACCAGTGGGATCCGAAGAGCCAACGCCCGGAACTGTGGAATCTCTACAATGCCAAAGTGAACAAAGGCGAATCGATCCGTGTTTTTCCCATCTCCAACTGGACCGAACTCGACATTTGGCTTTACTTGCTTCGCGAAGAGATCCCGATTGTACCGCTCTATTTCGCCGCCGAACGTCCTGTGGTTGAACGTAATGGCACGCTGATCATGGTTGATGACGACCGGATGGAGATGAAGCCGGGCGAAAAGCCGATGATGAAAAAAGTACGTTTCCGTACACTCGGCTGTTATCCGTTGACCGGCGCGGTCGAATCGAACGCCGAAACGCTCGAAGAGATTGTTCAGGAAATGCTGCTCACCACGACATCCGAACGTCAGGGCCGTGTCATTGATTACGACGGTGCCGCGAGCATGGAAGAGAAGAAGAAGGATGGGTATTTCTAATGGCCTACGAAGTTAAAGAAAAAGAACTGATTGCCAGCGACATCACCGGCTATCTCCGCCGTCACGAAGAAAAAGATTTGCTGCGTTTTCTGACCTGTGGATCGGTGGACGACGGCAAGTCGACGCTGATCGGNNGAGCGCGAGCAGGGCATCACCATCGATGTAGCCTACCGCTATTTCAGCACCGAACGGCGCAAGTTCATCGTCGCTGATTGCCCCGGCCACGAGCAGTACACGCGCAATATGGCCACCGGCGCGTCCACGGCCGATCTGGCCGTGGTGCTGATCGATGCGCGCAAGGGCGTGCTGACGCAAACCCGTCGCCACAGCTACATCGTCGCCCTGCTTGGCGTGCGCCAGGTGATTCTGGCGGTCAACAAGATGGATCTGGTCGATCACCAGCAATCGGTGTTCGACAGCATCGTCGACGAATATCGCGGCCTGGCCGAGCAGTTGGGCATTTCGACCGTGCATTGCGTGCCGATGTCCGCGCTCAAGGGCGATAACGTGGTCGATCATTCGGACAAAATGCCGTGGTACGACGGACCGACCTTTCTGCATCACCTTGAAAACGTCAATATTTCCGCCGACCGCAACCTCGTCGATATGCGTTTTCCGGTGCAGTACGTGTTGCGCCCGAACCTCAACTTCCGCGGATTCAGCGGAACGATTGCATCCGGTATTATCCGGGTCGGGGATGAGGTGGTGAGCTTGCCATCGCGCCGCACTTCGAGAATTAAATCGATTTACGGCCCCAACGGCGAAATCACCGAAGCCTTCGCGCCGATGGCGGTTACGGTTACACTTGAAGACGAAATCGACGTGTCGCGCGGCAACATGCTGGTACCGGTGAAAAATCTGCCGCACGTCGGCAACGAGTTCGAGGCCATGATCGTTTGGATGCACGAAAACCCGGCGCAGAAAGGGCGCTCGTACATCATTAAACAGACCACCAACATGGTGCCCGGCGTCTTAACCGACATCCGCTATAAAATCGATGTCAACACCATGCGGAAGCAGGTCGGGCCTGCTTCGCAAAGCGCAGAGGGCAAAGAGCAAAGCGAAGAAAACGCCGTGCTCCATGCTCCATGCTCTTTGCAGCTCAACGAAATTGCCCGAGCACAGATCACTCTGCACCGCCCGATTGCATTCGATCCCTATGAAAAAAACCGGCAGACCGGCGCTTTTATCCTCATCGACCGTATGACCAATATTACCGTCGGCGCCGGCATGATTGTCGATCGCGTGGTTTCGAAGCCGAAAACCTCTGCGCCGGTCAGTAAAAACATTGTTCAGAGCGACAGTCTGGTTTCTGTTGAGGATCGGCAGAAACTGCTCAATCAGAAAGGTGCGACGCTGTGGCTGACCGGACTGAGCGGCTCCGGAAAATCCACGATTGCCCGTCAACTGGAACGCGAGTTGATCGATATGGGCCATGCCTGCACCATTTTGGACGGCGACAATGTCCGTCACGGACTCAATCGTGACCTTGGTTTCTCGATGGAAGATCGCACGGAAAATATCCGGCGTATTGCGGAAGTGGCTCATCTGTTCAACGATGCCGGCATAATCGTTATCACCGCCTTCATCTCGCCCTATCGCGCCGACCGCGCGGCCGCCCGGGATGTTATCGGAAGCGGGTTTACCGAGGTATTTGTCGATACGCCGATTGCTGTCTGTGAACAGCGCGATCCGAAGGGGCTTTACAAAAAAGCTCGCGCCGGAGAGATCGCGCAGTTCACCGGCATCACCGACCCGTATGAAGCCCCGGAAAAACCGGAGCTGGTTCTTCCAACGGCGGAAATGTCTGCCGAGCAGTCTGTCGATGCAATCATCGCCAAGCTGCGCGAAGAAGGAATCATCGGATAACACCGTGTTTAAACCATTGAAGTCGTTTAATCCGTTAAAATCGGATCGGCTTCACCGTTTAACGATTTTAACGAAGCGCTAATGCGCTGTTTCAACGAGCCCCGAAGCTTCGGGGCGTTTCAACGGAGTAACTATGAAAAAAGCATTGATTACCGGGATTACCGGACAGGATGGGTCATACCTTGCCGAACTGCTGCTCGACAAAGGATATGAAGTGCATGGCATCATCCGTCGCGCCAGTTCGTTCAACACCAGTCGCATCGATCATCTTTACAAAGACCGGCATGAAACCGGTGTGAAGATGTTCCTGCATTACGGTGACCTGACCGACTCCAGCAATTTGAACCGGCTGATCGAAAAAATTCATCCGTCAGAAATCTATAACCTCGGCGCACAGTCGCATGTTCAGGTTTCCTTTGAGGTTCCGGAATATACCGCCGAGGTCGATGCCATCGGAACGCTGCGTCTGCTGGATGCCATCCGGGAGACCGGCGTAAGTTCCCGGTTTTATCAGGCTTCAACGTCTGAGCTCTACGGTCAGGTAATGGAAGTGCCGCAGACTGAAACGACACCGTTCTACCCGCGCTCGCCTTATGCGGTGGCCAAGCAGTACGGTTTCTGGATCGTTAAAAACTATCGTGAAGCTTACGGTCTGCATGCCAGCAACGGCATTCTCTTCAACCACGAATCCCCGCGCCGCGGCGAAACCTTCGTGACCCGGAAAATCACCATGGCGGTGGCGCGCATCTCGCGCGGCCAGCAGAAATGTCTTTATATGGGCAACATCAATGCGCTGCGCGACTGGGGTTATGCACCCGATTATGTGCAGATGATGTGGATGATGCTCCAGCAGGACACGCCGGACGATTACGTCGTTGCGACCAACGAAATGCATACCGTTCGCGAATTCATCGAAAAATCGTTCGGCCATGTTGACATTGAAATTGTCTGGGAAGGCGAAGGCGTCAAAGAGGTCGGGAAAAACAAAGCCACCGGCGATATCGTCGTCCGCATGGACGAACGCTATTACCGGCCGGCAGAAGTCGAACAGCTGCTCGGTAATCCGGCCAAAGCCAAGAAGCAGCTCGGCTGGGAGCCGACCGTTAAATTTGAAGAACTCGTCAAGATCATGACAGAAGGGGATCTCCGCCTGCTTGATGGCGAGACGTACCACAAGGGGTTTTAGCGGGCGGAGGCGTTAAAACGCTTTGCTCGTTAAAACGGCCTGTCAGCCTTGTTGAAAACGTTCAAATCGATAAAAGCAGTTTGCGCCTTTTACTGCATCGCGTACAGCTCGACTTCAACGACTTCAACGACTTCAACGACTTCAACGACTTCAACGACTTCAACGACTTCAACGATTGAATGGAGTGACTATGAAAAAAGATTCAAAAATTTATATTGCGGGTCATTTGGGTCTGGTTGGCGGAGGAATCTGGCGCGCGTTTGAGCGCCACGGATATACCAATCTGCTGGGCCGTTCAATTGACGAGCTGGATCTGATCAATCAGCAGTCCGTGGAAGAATTCTTTGCCAAAGAAAAGCCGGACGTTGTCGTGCTGGTCGCGGCGAAAGTCGGCGGCATTCAGGCGAACAATACCTATCGCGGACAGTTCATTTACGAAAACATCATGATCGAGATGAATGTGATCCATGCGGCGTATAAACACGGAGTGAAGAAGCTTCTGTTTCTTGGGTCGAGCTGCATTTATCCGAAACTGGCGCCGCAGCCGATTAAAGAAGAGGCTCTTCTTACCGGCCCGCTGGAGCCGACCAATGAACCGTATGCGATTGCCAAAATCGCCGGCATCCGGTTGTGTGATGCCTATAACCGTCAATACGGAACAAACTTTATCTCCGCCATGCCGACCAACATGTATGGCCCCGGCGACAACTATCACCCGGAAAACTCCCACGTACTGCCGGCGCTGATCCGCCGGTTTCATGAAGCCAAAGTGAGCGGCGCAGATAAAGTGGTCTGCTGGGGAACCGGCACGCCGCTACGCGAATTTCTCTACAGCGACGACCTCGCGGAAGCCTGTGTATTTCTCGTCGAACATGCGAACTACAAAGACATGGCCTTTACGGATGCCTCCGGCACGGTTCAGTCGCACATCAATGTCGGTTCCGGCAAAGAAGCGACCATTCGCGAGATTGCTGAAACTGTCAAAGAGGTTGTCGGTTTTCAAGGCGCCATAGAGTGGGATCATTCCAAACCGGACGGTACGCCGCGCAAGCTGATGGATTCCTCCCGTATCAATGCGCTCGGCTGGAAGCCGCAGGTTTCGCTTAAAGCAGGGCTCGCCCGCGCCTATACTGATTTTCTCGAACGGTGCGCAAAGTAGAACATGAACCGCACGCTGATTATTGGCAATAAGGGCCAGCTCGGCACAGACTGTTTGTCCGTCCTGCCTAAGGCGTCGGGAATAGATCTTCCGGAGATCAACATTGCCGATCGTTTCCAATGTTTGGAAACGTTGGATAAGCTCCATCCTTCCGCAATTGTCAACTGCGCCGCCTATACCGCTGTCGATGCTTGCGAAACCGATCCGGGCTGCTGGAAAGTCAATGCGGACGGCCCGAGCTGTCTGGCGGAATGGGTGGTGGCGAACGACGCGTTTCTGGTGCATATTTCGACCGATTATGTGTTCAGCGGAGATAAGCCGCTTTTCCAAACCTTGGAAGAATCGGAAGAGCCGAATCCGATTTCTGAATACGGGAAGTCCAAACTGGCCGGCGAACAGGCTGTTTTGAAAAGCGGCGCGCAGGCGGCGATTTTACGGACAGCCTGGCTGTATGGAATGCACGGGAAAAATTTCCTGAAAACGATGCTGAGGCTGGCAATGCAGAATCCGGAGAAAGAAATCCGGGTGGTCAACGACCAGTTCGGCTCGCCGACCTGGTCGTATACACTGGCGCGGCAGATCGCGGCGGTAATCGATGCAAAAGCGGCCGGCATTTTTCACGCGACTTCGGAAGGATATTGCAGCTGGTTCGATCTGGCATCCCGCTTCCTGCAGTTGATGGATGTGCCGCACCGGATTGCACCGTGTACGACGGAGGAATATCCGACGCCAGCTAAGCGGCCCACTAACTCGATT
>DINM01000105.1 GCA_002423675.1 Verrucomicrobia bacterium UBA5540 | reverse complement strand
GCTGGGGCGAGGCGTAGCCCCCCCGCCAGCATGGTGCCGATGAGGTTTTTGCGAATGTTTAGCTGCACGATTTTTTCCGGTGTGCTTTTGAGGTATTTGCTGACCAGCTTGGCCGGAACCGTCAGTTCGGCAACAACATATTTTCCGCGCCCGAGGATGCCGTTGACGGCGGTGGCTTTTTTGTCGGAGCAAAAGTTGCCGGAGAGCGATTCGTATNNAAAAAGAACCGAGCGACTCATCCGGTCGTCGATGACGACGGCTTTAATGCCGCCGGAAGCGGTCGCGACGCGCGCACCGCGGTTGACGGAAGCAAAGAGCGGCGTTTCGTAGGTCGCCAGCGGAAGGTCGGTTTCGACATCGATTTCCGGGCCGGTGATTTTGACCGGCCCGACCCACTGAAGCGGCACATTGGCAAACAGATTACTCATGGCGGAGTTTTTAGCCTGTTTGGTCTTAAAGCTAAAGAATTTTCGAGTTCCATTGCCATAGAAGGATTGTTAGGTTTCCCGGATGCTGGTAACGAACCCTACATCGAAATTCCTTTGTTTGATGGGCTTGTTTGCCTTGCCGTTCGGCATCTTTGCCGACCCGATTCAGTTTGATGTGAGTTATACCGATTCCGCCGGTTCGGGATTTTATGACCCGACATACGGAACACAACGACAAACCGCTTTTCAATACGCCTGCGATATCTGGTCCGGTTATCTGGGAACATCGTATGCCGGCGAAACCATCCATGTTTCCGCCAGCTTCACAAGANNGGGAGTGCCGGTCCGTCGACAATTAACCAACTGTACTTTGGACCAACCGTCGGCAATCTCTGGGCCAACGCCGCCGACGCCAACCACCTGGTCGGCTATGACATCGGAGGCGGCGTTGAGATTTCCGCCCAGTTCAACAGCGATGTCGACAACAGCACGGTGCTCGGATCCACCGATTTTTATTACGGCTTGGACGGAAACTGCGGAAACAATATCGACTTCGTGTCCGTCCTGCTGCATGAGATCGGCCACGGTCTCGGATTCACCCCGCTGATCACATCAACAACCGGAGCCTATACGTACTCCGGCATCCCCAGTCTGTATGACTACTTTCTCGGAATGTACAACGGAAACGGATTTACGGCCTTGACCGATATGACTGATGCCGAACGGCTGGCCGCGATCACCAGCGATGAAATTTACTGGCTCGGCGACAACGCCACCGCCGCCAACGGTGGCGATTATGTCAAAATTTACGCACCCGGAATCTGGGAACAGGGTTCCAGCATTTCTNNGTGACCTCTTTCTGGATCCGCCGCCGCTTCTACGAATAATTTCCAAACCTTGGAAACCGGTTAAGGCCGGGTTTCATATTTTTTCCAGGGTTTGGAAGCAACGCGGCTCTCTGCCTTAATTTTCGTCGAAAAGCCACGTGGAGAGGTAGCGCTCACCGGTATCGCAGATGACGGTCACGATGAGCTTGCCTTCGTTCTCCGGCCGCTTGGCCAGTTCGAGCGCGGCCCAGACATTTCCTCCGGCCGAGATACCGCAAAGAAGGCCCTCCTCTTTGGCGAGGCGGCGCGCAGTTTTTCCTGCATCGTCAGCAGAAATTGTGATGACTTCATCAATCAGCTTGGTGTCGAGGTTGGTGGGAATAAATCCTGCACCGATACCTTGAATTTTATGCGGCCCGGGGGTGCCGCCTGAAATGACGGGAGAGTCGGCCGGTTCAACCGCGACAACTTTAACGGAAGGCTTGCGCTGTTTGAGAACGCTGCCCACACCGGTCAATGTGCCGCCGGTTCCGACTCCTGCTACAAAGAAATCGACCGTGCCTTCGGTGTCGTCCCAAATTTCAACAGCGGTGGTCTGGCGGTGGATTTCCGGATTGGCGGCATTGTCAAACTGTTGCGGCATGTAGGCGTTCGGCAGTGTGCCGACGAGCTGTTCCGCTTCTTTGATCGCACCGGGCATTCCTTCGGCGCCAGGCGTGAGAATCAGTTCCGCGCCGAGCACAGCCAGCATCCGGCGGCGTTCAATGCTCATGGTTTCGGGCATGGTGAGAATCAATTTATAACCTTTGGCGGCGGCGGCAAAGGCGAGCGCGATACCGGTGTTGCCGCTGGTCGGCTCAACAATGGTTGCACCAGGTTTAAGCTCGCCGCTTTTTTCGGCGGCTTCAATCATCGCCACACCGATCCGGTCTTTGACGCTGCCGAGCGGATTGCGCGATTCCAGTTTAACCGCGACCGTGGCCTTGAGATCTTTAGAGAGACTGTTCAGTCTAACCAGCGGCGTTCCGCCGATCGTTTGCGTTACGTTTTCGTAAATTTTCATCGAAGAACCTCCTTCTTCTTAAATTGCATAGCTGGCCATCCGGTTCTTCACAAGATCGGCTTCTTTGTTCAACAAATCTTTCAGTGTTATTTTTGAAAAGTAGGCTTCGAGCACTTTCGAGGCACCTTCCCAGACCGGCCTGGTCACACAAATGGTTTTGTCGCGACCTTTACAGTCGTTGCGGGCGCAATCCACGAGCGACATTTCGCCTTCGGATGCCCGAAGGATGTCATACACCGTAATGTCGGCAGGATCTTTAGCGAGCTTGAACCCGCCTTTCACACCACGCAGTCCGACAACCAGACCTTCGTTTTTCAACGGCACAATGATCTGCTCAATATAATCGGCAGAGATGCACTCTTCATTGGCGATGATTTTTTTCGGCACCGGACCATTCTTCTGATACCGTGCAATTCCCAACAGAATACGAACCGCGTAACGACCCTTGGTTGACATTTTCATAGTTTTACCTCTCCTTAAACGGACAAATTGTTATCGGATTTATAGGTTTTAGTGAATTCGCACCGCATGAGTCAACTTTAAAAACCGGATGGCTTCTCCTGATATTCAGCACAATGTGTTGCCATTTAGGGCAAAATCCGGCAGAAAAACGACGATCTTTTAAGGAAACATTATGAACACTCCAAGCAGCAATTTTATCCATGACATTATTGATACGGATTTAGCCTCCGGCAAACACACCGAAGTGGTCACCCGCTTTCCACCCGAACCCAACGGCTATCTGCACATCGGCCACGCCAAAGCCATCTGCCTGGACTTCGGCACAGCCGAAAAATACGAAGGACGCTGTCACCTGCGGTTCGACGACACCAACCCCACAGCCGAAGATACCGAATATNNAAAACCTTTTCTGGGCATCCGACTATTTCGACCGGATGTATGAATGCGCCGTCGAACTCATCAAACTCGGCAAAGCCTACGTCTGCGACCTCAGCGTCGATGCCTTCAAAGAATACCGCGGTGTGCCGCACCTTCCCGGCAAAGAGCCTGCCGGTCGCAGCCGCTCCATTGAAGAAAACCTCGACCTCTTTGAGCGGATGAAAAACGGCGAGTTCGCCGACGGCGCTTACGTCCTGCGCGCGAAAATCGACATGAACTCGCCCAACCTGCACATGCGCGACCCCGCCATCTACCGCATCAAACACGCGCACCATCACAACACCGGCGACAAATGGTGCATCTATCCGATGTACGACTTCGCCCACTGCCTCGAAGACTCCATCGAAGGCGTCACCCACTCTATGTGCACACTCGAATTCGAAGTCCACCGCCCGCTCTACGATTGGATTCTCGAAACGCTCCGCCTCTATCAGCCGCACCAGTACGAATTCGCCCGCCGNNGCCATCCGCGCCTTCTGCACCGAAATCGGCGTCACCAAAACCGAAAGCCTCACCGACGTCGCCCTGCTCGAACACCACGTCCGCGCCGACCTCAACGAAACCGCGCCGCGCCGCATGACCGTACTCGATCCGCTCAAAGTCGTCATCACCACCTATCCCGAAGCTCAAACCGAAGAATTTGAACTGCCCAATCATCCGAACAAGCCGGAAATGGGAACCCGCACCGTGCCGTTCGCACGCGAAATTTATATTGAGCGCGACGACTTTATGGAAATTCCTCCAAACAAAAAATACAAACGCCTCGCCCCCGGCGTCGAAGTGCGCCTGCGCGGCGCCTACCTCGCCACCTGCACCGACGTCATCAAAGACTCGGACGGCAACATCACCGAACTGCGCTGCACACACGACCCGGACTCCAAAGGCGGCAGCGCGCCCGACGGACGCAAAGTCAAAGGCACCATTCACTGGGTCTCCGCGCAACATGGCGTCGAAGCCGAAGTGCGTCTCTACGACCGCCTCTTCACCAGCGAAAATCCAGCCGCCGAAGAAGGCGACTTCAAAGAATACCTGAACCCTGACTCCCTCAAAATCATCACCGGCATCATCGAACCGGGACTGGCGAACGCCAAAGCGGGCGAAAAATTCCAGTTCGAACGCATCGGCTATTTCTGCGCCGACCTCGACACTTCGGAATCCAAACCCGTCTTCAACCGCACCGTCGGCCTGCGCGAAGCCGCCTCCAAACAGGCCTAAGGATTCTTCCAAACCTTGGACCTGAGAGNNGACGAAGTCGAAAGTGCTTTTTGGTATTCCAAAAAGAAGCGATTCGCCAAGAGCGTCAAAAACTGGATACTCTTTTCCCGATGATTGGAAAAATCGGCAGGCCTAATGCAATCGGTTCCAACCTGCTGCCAGGACATAGCTGAAAGCAAAGACTGATGATTGAAAAAACCATACTGCACATCGACATGGACGCGTTTTTCGCGGCGGTCGAGGTGCACGATCATCCGGAGCTGAAAGGATTACCGCTCGTAATCGGATCGCCGCCGGACAAACGCGGCGTCGTCTCCACCTGCTCCTACGAAGCGCGCAAGTTCGGCATTCACTCGGCCATGCCGTCGCGCACTGCCTTCCAGCGCTGCCCACAGGCCGTTTTTCTGCCGCCGAATATGAAGCGCTACCGCGAAGTCTCGCAGCAGATCATGGAGATTTTTAGGCGCTTCACGCCGCTGGTCGAACCGCTTTCATGCGACGAAGCCTTCCTCGATGTCACTGGCGCGCGCTATCTCTTTGGCGACGGCCCGGCCATCGCAAAAAAAATCAAAGCGGCGATCTTGGCGGAAACCGGTCTCACCTGTTCTGTCGGCGTGGCGCCAAATATGTTTCTGGCCAAGATCGCCAGCGAACTGGATAAACCCGATGGACTGACGCTCGTTCCGTTCTCAGACAAAGAGATCCCCGCTTTTCTCGCGCCACTACCGATCAAACGGATGTGGGGCGCAGGAAAGAAAACACAGATGATTCTCGACGCGCATCAAATCCGCACCATCGGCGATCTGCAAACCGTTGATCCTGCCAAGCTCGCCACGTGGATCGGGAAGAGGGCCGCCGCAACCTTT
>DINM01000033.1 GCA_002423675.1 Verrucomicrobia bacterium UBA5540 | reverse complement strand
AGAAAGTTTCCAGGCATTGGAAAGCCATTGATCGAATCATCCATTATTCCATGCCGCAATCAGACGGGACGGACGACGGCACCGGAGACGGTTTCGACTTCGATAAGCCGGTTGAGGAGCGCATGGCGCAGAATACGCAGATCGGCGGCGAGCGAGCGGGTGTGCGCGTAGTAGAGCGCGTCCATCTGTTTGTCGATTTCGATGAAGGCATCGGAGTAGCTGNNGTCGGCTCCGGCAATTTTTGGAACCTGTCCACATAGCCAGATCTTTCCGCGCAACACACTTAAGAACTGTGGAAAACGATCGAGCGAAGTCCCGTAGAAGAGCATCAGCAAAAAGCTTGGCACCGGATTGGCGGCAATGAAATGGGATAGACTGAATTTGTTTCCACCAATACCCCAAGTGTCACGTTTTACAAAGCAGCCGAGTCCGAGGAGGCGGATAAGTCCGTAGAAAAAAACGAACGGAATAAACTGCAGGATGACGAGCAGGAGCGCAAATTCCCAGCCGAAGACAGCGCGCAGGAAGTCACGCATGTAGTTGCGCGGGCGGGTTTGCGCGACGAGCCACGGGTCTTCGATTTCAAGGCAGGTTCCGTCTTCGGGGTCGATAATGCGGTTGCCGGCGACAATTTTGCCTTTGATCTCAAGGTTGCGGCCGACATAGGTGTCGGAAAGGATGATGCTGTCGGAGATTTCGCACTGCCGGTCGATGAGGACGTGGTCGGAGATGACGGTTCCGGGGCCGATGACGGAGATGGCGCCGATGCGGCAGTCGTTNNAAGAATACCCGCTGGAGAGGTAGCGGCTCATTTCATTCCGGACGACTTCCATGTTGAGCTGGTAGTAGTGCGAGATGTCTTGAATGAAGGTGAAGTCGATGCCACAGGCTTCGGGCGTACGGCAGATTTCCGTTCCGCCACATGGATTAATACACTGCAGGGTTCCGTTGCAGTGTCCGGTGCGAATGAAATGATCAATGGCTGCGCGATCCCGGCCAACGAAGAAGGAACAATACTCTGCGTTCCGGATGCAGCAGCCCTGTTGAAGTGTCTGCAGCTTTTCCGGCGTAAAGTCCGCGCTTCGCCGGGGAAACAGTGCTTCGCCGATGTAGAGCAGGCCATCGCTCCATCGCTCCGGATCGCGGACGAGATAAGTTTGCGGATTATCTTCAGCGCGAATGAAGCTGTAGTTGATGCTCAACCCCCATTTTTCGCCGTTGCCGCAGAACATTTCGACGTATTCGGCGTCCTGCCCGAGGATGATCTGTACGTCGGTGATGCCGAGATCCACACAGAGTTCGAGCCAGTAGCTCAACAGAGGACGACCGCCGACAGGAAGCAGCGCCCAGGGACGTTCCCCGAGCACTTCAGCCCACGGTTTTTTGCCGCCGGTATAGAGTACTGCTCTCATTGACCAACGCCGGCAGGGTTATTTTCCGGTAGCTTTAACGGCCTCTTCGACGGTGTCGAAGATTTCGAACACCTTATAGGCGCGGGTGATTTCGAAGACCATGCGCGGTTTTTTCTGGAGGCTGGCCAGCTTCATGTCGCCGCCGCGCTCGGTGNNAATCCACTGCGGAAAGGTCGAAAACGAAGTTTTTGACCTCAGGTTCACCCGTCTGCCAAACCGCGAGCTGTTCGCGAAACGCCTCAACCGTTGCGGCGGTGAGCGGTCCGGACAGTGTGATGATCCCGATTCCCTGTTCTTTTGTGCATGCTACGCTCATGGGTATTTCTCCTGTTCTTCTAATACGCCCCCCGTCCAAACAGAACGGCGGGGACGGTTTTTAACATTATGCGAATATCCTGCCAGATGCTCCGGCTATGAATATATTCCATATCCAGCCGCACCTGCTGTTCGAAAGGGATTTCGGAACGACCGCCGATCTGCCAGAGGCAGGTCAGACCGGGCTTGATGTGCAACCGCTTGCGGTCTTCCAGCGTGTATTGCGCCACCTCGGACGGCAGTGGAGGCCGCGGACCAACCAGCGAGAGATCGCCGGAAAGCACGTTGAAGAACTGCGGCATTTCGTCGATGCTGAAGCGGCGCAGAACGCGGCCTGTCCGTGTAATCCGTGGATCTTTTTTCATTTTAAAAATCACGCCGTCGGCCGATTCGTTTTCTGCCATTAACTTTTCTTTGAGCCGGTCGGCTCCTCGGCGCATGGATCGGAATTTATAAAAATTAAAGATGCGGCCATTAATGCCGACGCGTTGCTGGATATAAAGAACCGGCCAACCGTCTTCGAGCACAATCAATATCGAAACCAGCAGAAAGAGCGGAATAAGCAGGATGATCGCGACCAGACTGCAACAGATATCCATCAGACGTTTAATGACGAGCAGACTGCTCAGCGCCCATTCCCAAATCAGCAGACGGCTGCGCTGACGCCAACGCAGGCGTTTGATATCCGCTTTGGAAACGGGTAAATCAAGCGTTTTGAACAGCTCTTGCCGAGCCTGATATACAGATTCGTTCATCCGTCGGTTTGTCTCCTGAAGACGTACCCTACAACATTCATTGAATCGCGTCTATAGCGCTCAACACAATCTGCGGCGACGTTTGTGATCAGCAACCCGCGTCCACCCTCGGCATAGGCATCCATTCCGGGCTCGGTGGCCCCGGCTGCCGAAATATCCCATTGCCGCCCGCTATCCGTGCAAACGAGCCGGCATCCATAGTCATCGAGAACCAGCTGCATCCAGATCTTCTCATCCGCCCCCAGTCCGCTGTGTTCCACCACATTCATCCCGTGTTCGATAGCAACCAGTCGGACGCGTGCGGCAAGATCTTCGTCTGCCTGTTCCAGCAACAGATGCTCCATTTTTTCCGTGCAGTCCGCAACGGCCTGCATTTCAATCGGAACATACTCGTTCATCAGCACCTGAGCCGGATCCGCCATNNATCGTGACCGATGGCGTAGCCTTCGGTTTCAATCAGGTTAAGCAGCGCGGCAGGGCCGTCCAAGATGTTCGGATCTTCTGAAATCCGCGCAAAGAGCGTCGCAAGCATCTCTTCGCCGCACTCTTCGCCGGTCTCGCGGTGAAGCGCCTCGGTGAGACCATCGGTGTAGAGCAGAATCTCCATACCCGGACAGGACTCCAGAACCGTCTGATCTTCGCTTGCAAAGGGCCGGACAGGCCCGAGCGGCATCCCGACCGGAATACCGCCGCCGCCGGCCGGAAACGGAAACGGTTTGCCTTCACAAATCAGCACCGGATCGGGATGCCCGCAGTTCATGCAGACCCAGCGGCCGGTTTCCGGATCGTAAAGGGCCAGCAGCATGGTGGCGTAATAAGACGGATTGTTGAGCGTCGAACAGAGGCGCACATGCAGTTCATTGCAGATAAACGCCGGGCCGTTGTCATAGAACGTCCGGATCAACTCTGTCAGCGTGGCCTTCAGCATGGAGGAAATCATCGCCGGCGCCACGCCGTGTCCCGACACATCGGCCACATAGACACAGCAGCGCCCGTCCGGCAGGGAAATCACATCAAAGGCATCGCCGCCGACGTCCATGGAAGAGCGGTAGTNNTCGGTAGAAAACATCGACTGCTGAATTTTGCCCGCGAGTTCGAGCTCGTGCGATACGCGCCGCTTCCAGTGCGCCAGCGCATCATTACTGCGCTTGAGTGCCAGCGCATTACCAACACGCAGCACCAGCTCGCGCGCATCGAAGGGGTTACGAATATAATCCATGGCCCCGAGATCGAAGCCCTTTTTGAGGTCTTCAATCTGCCCTTTGGCCGTCACCATAATCACGGGCAGATCGCGGGTTGCGGCGCGGTCTTTGATCGCACCGCACAGCTCAAAGCCGTCCATACCGGGCATGACGACATCGGCGAGAATCAGATCGGGCCGCTCGCGGTGAATCATCTCCAGTGCAGACGGGCCGTCAGCCGCTTCACTTACGGTGCATCCGTAGGTAGAAAGAAGTTTTTTCAGATAAAGCCGGTTGGGGCGTTCATCATCCACCACCAGCACTTTTCCGCCGAGATGCGCCTTGACGGCACCAGACGGAACATCTTCGCGCACATTATCTGCCGGAAGAGGACTCATTGATTGGCTGCAACAAAATCGCGGGCCCAGTTAATCAGCGCAATGCAAAGCTCTTTGCAGCGATCCATCTGTTCACCGCGCAACATCAGTTCAATCTCCTGCGCCAGCACAGAAATTTCCGGAAGGCCCATCGTGCCGCCCATTCCTTTAATGGAATGCGCCGCCACGCGGATCATTTCATTATCGGACGTATCCAGCCCGGTCTGAAGATCACCGGACATTCGCTCCAGCTCTTCACAAAAGGCGGAAATCAGTTCGTCGTCCATTTCGAACGTTTCCACTTCAAACTGGNNTAATTCCACCCCTTCCAATTCACAGAATATGGCTGAACATAACCATTTAAACTGCCCGGCGCAAGTCTTTCGCCGAGGGCGAAATTAAAAGCAAAATGTTGAAGAAGCAGGTCGCTTACGACACTATGCATCCCGTATGAATAATGTTTTCATCGACTACCCCGACGCCCCGTGGAAACAGGGCTGGAGATTTTGCTCCGGCCCGAAAGCGCAAACGCCCTTTCTCACAGGTTCCATCCCCGGTGCATTCACCGCGCCGGACAGCCGCTGGACGCTTCAGTTGATTGCACCGGAAACTCCCTGCACCACCCGGCTCTTTTCCAATGGATTTTCAATCGGCGCGCGCAAGAAGCCTGAACGAAACCGGATCGATGCCTTGATCACCGCCCCCGGACTGCTCTACGGCCGGATCTCCGGACTGCCGATGCCGCAGCTGACTGCGGAAGAAGCAATCCATAAAGAAGATCACGGTATCTGGGTACAGGACGGCCCGAACCTCGCGCTGCTGTTCATACAAGACAACCGTTTTGCGCTCGTCTACGGACAGTACACTCCCGAACGGGCGCTCCTGAAAGCCGAAGAGGCTCTAGATGAAAATTTTGAGTCCCTTGCACAAAAAGAAACCGCGAATCGTAAAACGGTCAGCCGGCTGTTCAGCATCAACCCGCGCCACAACCCGCCGGTTGCGCTGGCGGCGGAAAACCTGATGGTGCGCCTGCGCGAACGAACCGGGCCGCTGCACGGACTCTGGAGCATCGCAGACGGCTTCCCCGCGGAAACGTTTTCGCTCAACGAACTCTATCCGCTCGTCCGTGCATGGATCCTGATTGATCCAACCATTGCGCTCGAACTGGCGCAAACCGCGCTGGATCTGCAGCAGGGCAACGGCGCATTCCCCGCATGGGCCGAAGCGGGCGGAACGGTTTCGCCCGTCGCGCCGTGGCCGTTGATCGCGCAATCCTTCGAACTGGCTTGGCTGAGCAGCCGCGATCCGGCTCTGCTTAAAAAATATCTTCCTGCGCTTCGTAAATATGCGCAATGGGCCGTGAGACGTTTCGATCCGTACCGCGACCGCATCCCGGCCTGGCAGAATGAACAGGAAATTTTTGTGCCGCAAAGTTTTGAACGCGGCAAAGCAACTCCAGAGCTCTCCGTTCTGCTTATCCTTGAAATCGAAGCGATCCTGCGCCTCTGTGAAGAAAGTGAACACGCCGAGCCCGCTGTAGAATCGCTAATGGAAGAACGCGAACAGCTGGTCAAGACCCTCGATACGGTCTTCTGGAATCCCGGTTCCAAAGAATTTTCCAATGTTTGGAAAGACGGCCACTTTCTGCATCAGCCCTCCTTCGGTTCCTTCATGCCGCTTTTCTGGCGCGGACTGGAAAAAGAAAAACAGACCGCCCTGCTCGAGCATTTTGAAGAAACTCACGGTTTTCCCGGACACCACGAACCCGCCTCCTGGAAAAAGGAGGAAGTCGACGACGACACGCAACTGCCTGCCATTCACCAGTTCATGGCGCTCGAAGCGCTCCGCAATCCCGGCGGCAACCCGCTGATGTTCTTTGTACGCCGTACCCGCGAAGGATTTGCCGCCTGGTTCGAACGCGAAAGTATTGAAGCCGCCCGGGGCGAAACCGCAACGCCGGCCTATGCTCTGGGGCCGATCACANNCATTCTCACTGTACAAGATGAATTTGAACGCACGGCGAGCAAGGCGCCATCCCTCGGACAGCAGATCCTGAAGTGGGGCCATAAATCCAGATTCAACAAAACCGATCTTCGAATCGTTTCGGTCTTCCTCCTCGCCATCCTCATCATCCATCTGGCCTATACCCTGCCGCGCGGACACGACGTTAACGCCCGTATCGCGGAAGCCGCCCTCAACTATCAGCAGGGCCACTTCACCGAAGCCATGCGCATCTGCCGCCGTTATCCAAATAACGCCCGCTCCCGTCTTCTGCGAGCCAACCTCCTCATGCTCGCCGAACGGCCGGATCAGGCCAAAGATCTTTACCGGCAGGCGCTCCTGCAGGACACCGAAAGTCCGTCCGCCCTCTTCGGCCTGGCTCTCGCATTGCAAATGACCGGCGACCTGAAACAGGCCGAAAAACGCTACAACGACTTCATCGACATTCACGAAACCCGCTGCCCGGAAGCCGCTGAGCTCGCCGACGAATTTCTGGAGCTGTCCCGCGAGCAGTTCAGCAAACCGCCGCACTGGCGGCGGGTGTATGCCCTGCCCATGATGAGTGATCTCCGATTATGAGGTTTACCCCTGCTCCGTTTCCGCTATATTTTTGGGACTATGAAAACACTTCTTAAAAACTGGATTCTCTTCCTCGCCCTGCTTCTGTGTGCCGGATGCTTTCGCAACGACATCCGAACCCAAACTTTTCAGATTGCACAGCTCCGCTCGCAGGATGCCGCCGAACGCATCNNCCTGCCGATCCTGCCGACAAAACCAAACTGCCCGAGGAACTGCGCTGATGAAACTTTCGCTCACCGTCCGTCCGCTTGAAACACAGGCCAAAGAAGCCGTCATCGTTTTCGTCCAGAATAAAAAACCGCTGCTCAGCGGCTGCGCGGAACTGGAAAAGCAGATCAGCGACCGCATCAAAAAGACCGGATTCTCCGGCGACTACGCGCAGACCATTACGTTTCCAACCATTGGAAAAAACAGAGAAATCATTCTGGCCGGACTCGGCGACAGCAAACACTTCCGCATGGAATACCTCGAACGCGCCGCCTCCGCCGCCGTACGCGCCGGCAAAAAAGCCGGACTCAAACACTTNNCAACGTCAGCGAGACCGTCTTCGTGCGCGCCGTCGCGCGCGGCGCGACCTGGGGAACCTATAACTTCGACACCTTTAAAACCGGAAAGAAAAAACACGACGCTTTCTCTCTGACGTTCGCCGGACCGTGCGAAAGCGCTGCAGCCTGCCGCAAAGCGCTGAGCGACACGGAACTCGAAAGCAAAGCCCTGCTCGCCACCGCCGATCTCGCCAACCTGCCCGGCAATGAATGCACGCCGCAAAAAGTCGCAACGTGGGCGCAAAAAATGGCCAAAGAAAACGGTCTAACTTACTCCGCGCTCAACAAAGCCGAACTCAAAAAGAAAAAATGCAACGCCATCCTCGCCGTCGCCGCCGGCAGCGCGCAGGACGCCAAAATCATCACGCTCAAATACAAAGGCACCAACCCCAAAGCCAAACCGATTGTCATCGTCGGCAAAACCATCACCTTCGACTCCGGCGGCATCTCGCTCAAACCCGGTAAAGGAATGGGCTGGATGCTCTACGACAAATGCGGCGGCATGGCCGTGCTCGCCGCCATGCAGATGGTCGCCCGGCTCAAACCCGAAACGCCGGTCATCGGCATGCTCGCTGTCGCCGAAAATATGCCCGGCGGCAACGCCACGCGCCCCGGCGATATCATCAAAGCGCACAACGGCAAAACCATTGAAATTTTAAACACCGACGCCGAAGGCCGCCTCGTCCTCGCCGACGCCCTCTCGCTCGCGCAGCAGCACAAACCCGCCGCAATCGTCGATCTTGCCACGCTCACCGGCGCCGTCATCGTCGCGCTCGGCCACACCGCCGCCGCCATCATCGGCAACGATTCAAAATNNCGCTATCGTTGGCAACGACACGAACTTGACTCAAAAGCTGATTCAGTCCGGTGTCGCCGCCGGCGAACGCTTCTGGGAACTGCCGCTCTGGCCCGAACACATGGACGACATGAACGGCACCTTCGCCGACCTGCAGAACATCGGCAAATCCGGCACCGCCGGAACCATCACCGCCGCCGCCTTCCTCGCCAACTTTGTTCCCGAAGGAACTCCGTGGGCGCACATGGACATCGCCGGAACCGCTTGGGAAGAATCTTCCAAACCTTGGACAAATCCCGGCGCCACCCTCTTCGGCGCACGCACACTGATTGAGTGGATTAAGGCCTTGGATTAAATCGGGTAAATCTTCATGCATAATAAGTTGCTGAACAGATCATGAAAAAATCGCTCAACACAGACATGAGAGAAGCGATGTGCAAATACGAACATCAGCTTAAAAAAGAAAATTCTATTACCCTTACGTTGCCGCAGACCTTTGCCTTCAAAGATCATGATGTGTTTGTTTTTGATAATCTGCTATCTTTCTTCAGGTGGGATTTGCATGACCGGCAAGTCAAAATTGATATAAGTAAATGTACATCCGCAAATTATCAAGCTGTCGCTCTTCTCATCCCATACATATGGCATTTGGTATCAAAAAATTGTTCTGTTTCTGTCATTGAATCAGAAGATGGTGAAGATGCCAGTAGCATGTGGAGAATGATGGGCGCACGGGGAGCCGTTAACGTACTTGTATCAAAAAACCAAAATTTCAGAGGAAGTGATTTTAAGCCAACGATTGCGGTTCGAACTGAAGATGACTTTAAAAAGGTCATCGCAACAAGTGAAGCGTTTACTAAAGATTTCAACGTCGAGTACGAAAACACGCTAAGATATATTCTTAGCGAACTTCTCTACAACACTATGGAGCACGGATTCGCATTCTACAAATTCAAGGGGCATGACACACAAATTCCCTCACTGGCTCAATTTACTTACTACAAAACCAGAAATGAACTTCAATTTATTATCGCCGATTTAGGAATGGGAATAAAAAAACATATTGAGCAGGCCTACCCAGGGCAAGAGTCTGATGAGGCGGCAATTAAACTTGCTATCAAACCGCAGGTATCCGGCACCTTTGCCAATACAAACCCATATAAGGCAAAGAATAATGCTGGGGTTGGCCTGTTTATATCTACCAATATCATTCGTCGACTTAATGCAAGTATGCATATTCTTTCAGGCAATGGCCTCTTACACATTTCGCCCCGAGATATTACAGGCAAAACGTTAACGAATTCTTGGCCTGGAACTTTTGTTCTTGTCACAATTAATCTTGGTGGCGACCCAACATTGCAACTGCACAAGTTAATGCAGGAATTCCGAGCAGAAGCCTTTTCAGAACAGCAACAAGCTGAACAAAAAGAATCAAATAATCGCTGCTATTTGAGCATAACAAACGAATTTGGCTCCTATGCGGAATACAAACCGGCAGCCATAAAATGCAGAGACAATAAAATTTTCCCCGCAATTAATTCGACCAAAGATGTGGTGATTGATTTCGAAAATGTTATCAGCGCCCCGCATAGTTTTCTTAGTGCCTTGCTTGCATCACCGATTAAATCATTAGGAATGCCCGCCTATAAAAGAATAAAATTCTTAAACACCCCTCCCGAAATCAGAGAAACCATTGATTTTATTTTTGATGAAAACACAGGATAGCTCTCCTAATAGTATTAAAATATGAACCTAAAAGCCAAAAGATCTCTCGTCACAGGCGGCGCAGTACGGATCGGTCGCGCGATTGCCGAGGCGTTGCAGTCTGAAGGCGCGGAGGTGATTGTTCATTTCCAAGGTTCGGAATCAGAAGCTAAAGCGCTTTCGCCCAAAACGATTCAGGCCGATCTGAGCGATCCAGTGCAGTGCGAAACGCTGATGGAGCGCGCGGCCGCGCAGTTCGGGCCGATCGATATTCTGATCAACAACGCCGCTGTTTTTTATCAGACCAAACTGGCCGACGCCACCCATGAGCTGGCACTGAAAGAACTGCAAATCAACTTGCTCGCTCCACTGGCGCTGATCCGCGGTTTTGCGCGGCAGACGAAGAGCGGAAAAATCATCAACCTGCTCGACCGGCGTGTCACCTCGCACGACACGACCTGCGTGCCCTACATGCTGAGCAAAAAAGGGATGGAAGAGCTGACCAAGCTGGCGGCGATCGATCTCGCGCCCGACATCACCGTCAACGCCGTCGCGCCCGGCGCGGTGCTTCCGCCGCCGAAGCAGGCNNCCCGGCGTGGGAATACGCCGGAACCATTCCGCTCGAAAAGCGCCCCGCCCTTGCCGATATCGCCGATGCCGTTCTCTATCTGCTCAAAAGCGACGTCATTACCGGGCAGACAATCTTCGTCGACAGCGGCCAAAATCTTTTAGGAACAGAACAATAGAAATTAACTCAAATATGCCAAATCAGTTTTACAGAAGGTAACGAAGGAAACGAAGTTTGCTTAAACATCCAAAGGCCTGTTTTTCATCCAACTCTGCCCTTCGTTTCCTTTGTTACCTTCTGTGAAAATATTTCCCCGTCGATCCAAAGGAGTTTTTATGGACAAAATTTACATCAGAGACCTCGCGCTGCGCTGCATCATCGGGCTTTATCCCGAGGAGCGGACGAATAAGCAGGACGTGATCATTAACGTGACGATGGAAACCGATCTGCGCGCGGCGGGCCGGAGCGACGACCTGAACGACACGATCGATTACAAAGCGATCAAGCTGGAGATTCTGGATTTCGTGGAGAACAGCAGTTTCAATCTGATCGAGTCGCTGGCTGACGGAGTCGCCGCTATTTGTCTGGTTGATGAGCGGGTAACGAGCGTCACCGTCACCATCGACAAGCCCGGTGCACTGCGTTTTGCCCGCAGCGTCGCAGTCGAAGTCACCCGCCCCTGAAGAAGAGCCGAAGAGGTCTGGCTCAAAGCAGCAAAGTTCCAAGGTTTGGAAGCCGTCTGCCCCGGTTCCAGTTCTTGGGACTGATCTACCGCTGAAATTCTTTCTTTTATTCCCAAAAAGAAACCGTCTTAAGCGGAAAAACCCGATCACTTGTTGGAATTTTTTTGATCAAAGATCTTCCGGCTCTGCTCTTTGTTCGCGGCGAGGGCTTTAGTGGAGAGCAGTCCGCAGGCGGCGTAGATGTCCTGCCCGCGAGAGGCGCGGATGGTGGTGAGAATCCCCTTTTTGACAAGCGCTTCTTTAAATTCCTGAATGGACGTTTCATCGGTGGCCGGCAACGGCGTTCCGGGCACCGGATGGAAGCGGATCAGGTTGATGCGGCAGCGAATGCCGCTAAGCAGGCGGCTGAGTTCTTTGACGTGCCGCGGCGTATCGTTGAGCCCGCTGAAAACAATATATTCAAATGAAACGCGACGCTGTCCGCGGAAGTGCCACTGCTTAATCACGTCGATGACTTCGCTGAGCGGATAGGCAATCTGCACCGGCATCAACTGCTGGCGCTCTTCATGAAACGGCGTATGCAGGCTGATGGCCAGATGCGCTTCGCTTTCGTTCAGAAAACGAACCAGCCCCGGCGTAATGCCGATGGAAGAAACGGTGATGCGGCGCGGGCTCATGGCAAAGCCCCAGTCCGAGGTTAAAATCTCAATGCTCTTGAGCACTTCGTCTAGGTTATCAAACGGTTCGCCCATGCCCATGTAAACGATGTTGGTGATCTCATTGTGCTCGGGAATACTGCGGATCTGGTTGACGATGTCCCCTGCGGTGAGCTGTCCCTGAAAGCCCTGCTTACCGGTCATACAGAACAGGCAGCCCATTTTACAACCGACCTGCGACGAGACACAAACCGTGCGGCGCGCCTTATCGGGAATCATCGCGGTTTCAATAAATTTTTCAGTCTGGGTTTCGAACAGATATTTTTTGGTTCCGTCCGCGCTGGTCTGCACCTTGGCGGGCGCGTGCAGACCGAAGGCATAGTTTTCTTCCAGCAGCTCGCGCGCTTTTTTCGACAGATTGCTCATCTCGGCAAACGAATCGATCTCTTTATGGTAAAGCCAGTCGGCCAGCTGCTTGCCGGTGAAGTTCGGCAGGCCGAGCTCGATGACCAAATCGGTCAGCTCTGCCAATGTTTTTCCAAATAACGCGGGTTTCATAGCGTGGAGATTGCGGTGCAATGGCGATTG
Organism: Verrucomicrobia bacterium UBA5540; assembly: GCA_002423675.1. Lineage (GTDB taxonomy): Bacteria > Verrucomicrobiota > Kiritimatiellia > Kiritimatiellales > Tichowtungiaceae > Tichowtungia. The sequence goes on along the minus strand of DINM01000033.1, from coordinate 6,961 downwards.
AATCAAGTCTCAGACGTTTTAAACAACGCAGGTGTCAGCAAACCGATGCGCGATACGGGTTGCGAGATGCGGAAAATCCCGAATCGTGCATCCCGGACCACAGATCTTGCTGTTTCCCTCTTAAAAATAAATTTCCGCGACGATCCGTCCGAACGGAATCCCTTTAGAAATCAGCAGGTCGCGCATCTCAACACACATTTCGGCCTGGCCGCAGAGGTAATATTTCCAACTTTGGGAAAAATGCTCCGTTTCCAGAAAGCCATTGACGCGCCCGAGGGAAAACTCATCGCCCTCTTCTCTGGAGCAGAAGCGATGATAGTGAACACCAAGCGTTTTTTTCCAATCCTTGGAAAAATAAAACTGGTTCGCGCGACGCACGCCATGCACGAGGATTTTATTTTCTGCCAGACCGGAACGCAGCATGCTGTAGAACGGCGCGATGCCCGTGCCGGTTGCAATCCAGACGGCAGGTTCCGCCGTGCCGATAAAACTTCCGCCGGGCTCGGAAAGCTCAAGGGTATCGCCGGGTTTCACCCGCGCCAGTTGCGGAGTCAGACTGCCGTCATTTTTTACGTTATAGAGAATCTTCAGTTCCGCGTCTTGATTACCGCTGCAAATGCTGTAAATACGCGGAGGCTCTCCGTCGCTCACACCGATCTTTACCGTCTGTCCGGGAAGAAAATCAAACCGCCGTTCGACCGCCAGCAGAAAAACGCCGGGAGAAATTTCAGTCTGACTTAGAACCGTCTGCTTCATCGCAACAGATTCTAAAGCTCATCCACGATCTGAATGGCGCGGCCGATGTAAGAGGCCGGGGTCATTTTCAGCAGGCGGGTTTTATCCACTTCGGCCAGTTCCAAACCTTGAATAAAGTCACGAATGGCGGCCTGATTGATTGTTTTCCCACGCGTCAGCTCTTTGAGCTTTTCGTAGGGCTTTTCGATGCCCGCTTTGCGCATGACGGTCTGGATTGGCTCAGCCAGCACTTCCCACGCATTGTCGAGGTCGGCGGCGAGCTTGGTTTCGTTGAGTTCCAGCTTGCCCAAGCCTTTGAGTGTCGAACTGTAGGCCAGCAAGGCATAACCGAAAGCGACGCCCATATTGCGCAGAACGGTCGAATCGGTCAGGTCGCGCTGGAGACGCGAAACCGGAAGTTTTTCCGACATGTGGCGAAGCAGCGCGTTGGCGAGGCCTATGTTGCCTTCGGAGTTTTCAAAATCGATCGGGTTGACTTTGTGCGGCATGGTGGATGAACCGATTTCGCCTTTGATTGTTTTCTGTTTGAAACAAGCGAAAGAGATGTAGCTCCAGATGTCCCGATCGAAATCGAGCAGGATCGTGTTGAAGCGCGCGAGAGCGTCAAACAGTTCCGCCATGTAATCGTGCGGTTCGATCTGAATGGTGAACGGATTCTGCTTCAGCCCCAGCTCCTTCTCGATTACGCCCTTGGCCAGCTTCGGCCAGTCGACGTCCGGATAGGCGCTCAAGTGCGCGTTGTAGTTGCCGACGGCGCCGTTGAGTTTTCCGCGAATTTCCAATGTTTGGAAAACCTTCGCCGCACGGCGCAGGCGGCTGACGAATACAGCGAGTTCTTTGCCAACGGTGGTCGGCGACGCGGTCTGCCCGTGCGTACGGGCCAGCAGCGGAACCGCCTTCCACGCTTTGGCCTTCGCGGTCAGATCAGCAATCAGCTTGTTCTGCTCGACGGCGATGATTTCGCGTCCCTGTTTGAGCATCAGCGCATGGGAGAGATTATTGATGTCTTCGGAGGTGCAGGCAAAATGCCAAAACTCGGCGAGTTCATCCAGCGACGTGCCTGCGACTTTTTCTTTCAGATAATACTCCACCGCTTTGACATCGTGGTTGGTGGTCTTTTCAATCGCTTTGACTTTCTCGGCCTCTTCCGGCGTAAAGCCGACGATGATCGCGTCGAGCTGCAACGCTTCTTCTTTGGTCAGCGCGCGGCATTCCGGAATGCCCGGCTCGGCGCAGAGCGCTTTAAGCCAGAGCACTTCCACCAGCACGCGGCAGCGGACAAGCGCAAACTCGGAAAACGCTTCCTGCAGTTCAGCGACTTTCAATTCATAACGCCCGTCGAGCGGACTCAAAGCGGTAATTGACATAAGTTTCTCCTCCGAAAAGTCGTAAAATAGCCCGCCCGAGGCATCAAAACAACGCAAATTCGTACCCGAGTCCCGACGGAGGTTTTGGGATAGGTTCTAAATAAACTCTTCTCCGAAACGGAAACGCCGATCCTTCTTCATCTATTTTCTTTCCCAAAGTTATTCAGATCGATAGATTGCACGTTACTTAGAACAAACGAAAAAGACCACCCAATGCGACCTAATCAACTGTTGGGAGCGCCTAAAGGCGGCGCCAACGGGCAAATCAGATAAAAGGAAAATATTATGAAGAAACTTTTTATACTTACCTTAGTCATACTGAGCACATTATCCGTTAATGCCGATGAACAACGAGAGACAGATGTTGCTTTTCAATTGTTCGAAGCAATGCAGTTACCAACTACATTCCAGCAAACAATTGATCAAATGCTAGAGATGCAGATTCAACAAAACCCATCAATTGAGCCTTTCAAAAAGACCATGGCTCAGTTTTTTGAAAAGTACATGGGCTGGGAAAGCATGAAAGATGACTTTGCTAAAATGTACATGGAAAAATTTACCGATGATGAACTAAGAGAGTTAATTGCTTTTTACAAAACACCCACAGGGCAAAAAACAGCTGTTCTAATGCCTGTCTTGGCTACTCAGGGCGCTGCTATTGGGCAACGTCGAGTTCAAGAAAATATGCCTGAATTGCAATTGATGATTGCAGAAGAAGGTCTGCGTATTGCGGAAAAGAAGCGAGCCAGTAAAAAAGTTAAGAACGATAGCGACGAATAATAGCCCAACCATCGGTTTCACCCTATCACGTTGGCGCTGCCTGCCCGTTGGGATCACAGAAAAGATAAATATGTACGAAGGATTCTATGAGGTATTTGTGGGCTTTCTGAGCATTGCTGTATCGTTCTTCAGGAAGAATAATAAAAACGAAGGAAGCCCTTTCATTANNACAACAAACAATTGCTTCTGGTCTTTGGAGTAGCCATGTTAGCTCACGGCACCTATGTATTTATTGCCGCAAACAAAACCAATCCAGAAAAACCATCCCAACCAGGCAATCGAGAGGTATGGGAAATCCCGGCAGAAAATTTAACTGCGTAAGCGATGAACAAGGCGGCGTTTCCCGCCCCTCATCGCAAACGTTCAAACTTTTTACCTTTGATCCTTTGCCCCACTCTACGCCAGCGCGGCGTTGACGATCTCTTTGGCTTCGGCCTGAATCTGCGCGAGATGTTCGGCGCCGATAAAGCTTTCGGCGTAGATTTTATAGATTTCCTCGGTGCCGGAAGGACGGGCGGCGAACCAGCCGTTTTCGGTGCAGACTTTGAGTCCTCCGATGGCCGCGCCGTTGGCAGGTGCGTGAGTCAGCTTGGCGGTGATCGCTTCACCAGCCAGCGTTTTCGCCGTCACCTGCTCCGGCGAAAGCGCCAGCAGTTTAGCTTTTTCTTCGCGAGTGGCAACGGCGTCCATACGGGCATAAACCGGATTACCGAATTTTTCGGTCAGCTCCTGATAGTGCTCGCCCGGATCTTTTCCGGTGACCGCGAAAATCTCGCAGGCCAGCAGACTGAGAATGATGCCGTCTTTATCGGTACTCCACACGGTTCCGTCTTTNNTTGACAAACCACTTGAAACCGACCGGTACTTCGCACAGCTTACGGCCCAGATTCGCAGCTACGCGATCGATCATCGACGAGCTGACCAGCGTTTTACCCACCGCCGCGTCTTTGCGCCAGCCAGTGCGATGAGTGAAAAGATAATTAATGGCGACAGCCAGATAGTGGTTCGGATTCATCAGGCCAACCGATTTGGTGACGATGCCGTGGCGGTCATAGTCGGGATCATTGCCAAAGGCAATATCGAAATCGTCTTTTAGACCGATCAGGCCGGCCATTGCGTAGGGCGACGAGCAGTCCATGCGGACTTTCCCGTCGTGGTCGACGCACATGAAGCTGAAGGTCGGATCGACGTTGTCGTGGATGATGGTGAGGTTGATGCCGTATTTTTCGGCGATCGGCTTCCAGTAGCGAATGCCCGCCCCGCCCATCGCGTCGGCGCAGATTTTGAGGCCGGACTTTTTGATGGCTTCCATGTCGATAACGTTTGCGAGGTCGGCGACATAGGGCGTGATGAAGTCGTAGGCGACCGTGGTGTCGGCGGCGAGCGCATCGGGATAATAGATGGATTCGACATCTTCGTTGTCGTCCGCGAGCAACTCATTAGCGCGGCCGGCAATCCAGCCGGTCACGTCGGTGTCCGCCGTACCGCCATTCGGCGGATTGTATTTAAAGCCGCCGTTGTCCGGCGGATTGTGCGACGGCGTAATCACCACGCCATCAGCGAACCCTTCCGTGCGGTCCTTATTATAAGCNNACCGGAGTCGGCGTATAACCGCCGTCTTTGTCGATCATCACCGTCACGCCGTTAGCCGCGAAAACCTGCAGGGCGGTTTTTTCCGCCGGAGTGGAAAGAGCGTGCGTGTCTTTGCCGATAAAGAGCGGGCCGGTGATACCCTTGCTGGCTCGATATTCGCAGATCGCCTGCGAGATCGCCATGATGTGATCTTCAGTGAAGCTGGTATTCAGTGAACTGCCGCGGTGCCCGGAAGTGCCGAACGCAACCTTCTGATTCGGATTGTTGACGTCCGGCTGAGTTTCGTAATATAGGCTGATCAGCTCAGCGATATCGGTCAAACTTTCCTTCGGCACAATTTTTCCCGCGCGGGGATGAATAGACATATCGACTTCTCCTTAAAAGTAAACTGCCTGTTTAACAGAGACCCCCGTTCGGAACAAGTTTCCAACCATTGGAAATTGTCCAAAAGCAGCCGCTCAGCTATCGTATCTGTCATGAAAACCCGGTCATTTCCTGAGCATTTTCGCGAAGCGGCGGCCCAATTTGCCGAACGCCCGGCCATTGTCGATCTGCACCAGCCGCTCTCCTACGCGGAGCTCGATACCCTTTCTGACCGTATCGCCTCCGGCCTGTCGGCTCGCGGAATCAAAGCGGGCGATCATATCGGCCTCTATGGACTGAACAGCGCCATATTCGTCGCACTCTACCTCGGCATCCAGAAAGCCGGCGCGGTGGTCGTACCGATCAATCTGCTCTACAGCCCGGAAGAAGTCGCCTTTATTCTGAACGACGCCGAGGTAAAACTGCTGGTCTATTTCGATCATTTCTCTCCTGTCGTCTCCGCGATCAGATCAAAACTTCCAAACCTTGGAACATTCATCTGCGTCGAGCAGGATCTTCCCGGCCTCCTCAACTCTGAACTCCGAACTCTAAACCCTGAACTCGACTGCGACTCCGTCGCAGTCATCATCTATACATCAGGAACCACGGGCCATCCGAAAGGCGCGATGCTGACGCACCGTAATCTGGTCTCCGATGCGCTCTGCGCCACCCAGGCGCTTAAACTGCGCAGCGAACTGAATGAGCGGTTTTTCGTCGTCCTGCCGATGTTTCACGCCTTCGCAGCCATGGCCGGAATCGTCATCCCCCTGCTCAATGGATGTTCGATCGTGCCGGTTCCGAAGTTTGAACCGGCGCTGACCGCTGATCTGATCGAAAAAACCGGCGCGACGATTTTCCTCGGCGTACCCAGCATGTACAGCCTGCTACTGCGCCTGCCGGAAAAACATACTGCGCAGATCCAAAAACTTCGCTTCTGTGTTTCCGGCGGCGCGGCACTGCCGACAGAGGTTATGCAACAGTTCGAAAAACGGTTCGGCGTGCTGATTTATGAGGGCGACGGCCCGACGGAATGCTCGCCGGTCACTTGCGTTAATCCGATTGAGGGCCTACGCAAACCGCAGTCGGTCGGCCCGGCGATTCCCGGCGTCGAAATGAAAATCATGGACGAGCACGGCGAAGAACTCCCGTGCGGCACGGTCGGCGAAATCTGCGTGCGCGGCCCGAACGTCATGAAAGGCTATTGGAAGCAGCCGGAGGAAACCGCCAAATCGTTTTTCGGCGACTGGTTCCGTACCGGAGATCTCGGAACCGAGGATGAAGATCATTATTTCTATATTGTCGATCGAATCAAAGACATGGTCATCGTCAACGGCATGAACGTCTATCCGCGCGTCGTCGAAGAGGTTCTCTATAAATACGAAGCCGTTCGCGAAGCCGCAGTCGTCGGTCAACCGCACTCGCTGCACGGCGAAGTTCCGGTGGCGTACATCTCGCTCAAGACCGGTGCGTCTGAGAACGAACGGGAAATCCGACGGTTCTGTATGCAGCATCTCGGACGCCATGAGATCCCAAGAAAAGTGATTTTTATGAACGAACTGCCGAAAAATGCGGCGGGCAAAATTGTTAAACGCGAACTGCGCAAAGCAGGTGAAATTGAACGCGGAGTGAATTTATGAAATGGAAAATTGATAAGGACTCGGCGGTTTCCAATCTGATGGATCTGCTGGCGGCGGACGGGCCGAGCGGCGGCGAAGAACCGGTCGCGAACGTGGTGAAGCAGAAACTGCTGGCGGCGGGCTGCAAACCGCAATGGATGCGGCACGCCGGATTGAAACGCCTGCCGAAAGAATTTACCATCGGCAATCTGGTGGTCAAAATTCCCGGTACGCTGAGAACACCGCGCCTTATGTTCTCCGCCCACCTCGACACAGTGCCGATCTGTCGCGGCGCGGTGCCGGTTAAAAAAGGGAACCGGATTATTCCCAAAGGAAAAACCGGTCTCGGCGGCGACAACCGCGCCTCCGTAGCCACCGTCGTTACAATGGCGCAAACGATTCTTAAAAACGATCTGCCACGCCCGCCGATCACCCTGCTTTTCACCGTCGGGGAAGAAAACGGACTGCATGGTGCGAAAGCATTTG
>DINM01000091.1 GCA_002423675.1 Verrucomicrobia bacterium UBA5540 | reverse complement strand
AAAAAGTCAGCAAAACATCCCCTTCTCCCAGCCGATCCAGCAGCTCCGTTTGCACGGCGGGAGAAGTCTGCAGTGTTTTTGCCGGACCGGAAACGCAACCCGGCAAAAGAATCAGAAAAAAGAGACAGATTGCCGGACGGGCAATCTGTCTTACAGAAAAGAGGCGCCTGTACACAACTACCACGCGCGGGTCAGATGCACAGCAATGCCGCTATTGTCGTTTCCGTCAACCGACTGAGAGAGCGCCAGTGAAGCTCCCCACACATCGCCCCGATATCCAACCGGCGTCAGATGGATTTCGGTAAACCGGTTTCCCGGGCTGCCCGATACGTTTGCGGCATAGCTGTGCTGCACACCGGCAGACACATAAAATTTCTGTCCGATCGGGAGCGTGTAATCAGCAATCACCTCGGGAAGATTAATATATTTGTCGCCAGACACCTCGGTATCTCCGTTCAGATTGCGGCTGTGATTAAACGTACCGGCCACCGAGAACAGGCCGATGGATGTGTAGCGGCTCGCCCCTNNCCACTGATCACCGGCGCCATCACGGTCCAGATAGGAAACATCCAGAAGGCCGTAAACACTCAGATTGATCAGGCCATCCCGCTGAGACAGCAGCTGATAGCCCGACAACAGCAGCAAACCGTAGGTTTGGCTGTCCAGCCCGCTCATCACTCCGTTGCCATCGCTCAGGCTGTAGCGAAGCTGGGTTGTGAACGACAGCTTTTCTTTCCGGGCCCGGAATCCGCCCCTGACCGTATAGACATCCGAATCCATCTCTACTGCAGCAGAAGTAATGCGATAGTTCACGTTATCCCGCGAAACAGAACCAAAAAAGCTGTAACTCCACTCCGGAAGATCAGATTCGGTGTAACCATACCAGTTGCCACAGTTGTCCGAGACATTACAGCTAGGATCACAGGTAGAATCCCCTGCTGTATTATCGCCGCCGTTTTGTTCTTGTTGGATTTCTTGCATCGCACCACCGACGGCAATCTGCGCCGCTTCAAAGCTTTGGCTGCCGTCCGTATCGGTAGTAGTAGCAGGAGGAGGAGTATACGAGTAGGCCTGTGCCGTAAAAGCATTCCCTAAACACATCACACCAAGCATCAGGATAATTTTTTTCATCATTACGTCCTTTCAGGTTTCCTGTTCCTGTACTTCCGCCCCTAAATACCAGATTTATATCCGTATATACAGGCGTGTAAAAATAAAATCAATCGAATATAAAGTTCAACAGCTTGCATAAAGATTTATGTATTTCGACGCCAAAAAACGATAGCGGGCAAGACATACTTTGGTAGATTTAAGCCTCCTGAAAACATTGGCAGTCGTTTCAGAAACCGTATAATCCAGCCCTCAAGGAGAAAATTATGGCCAAACCTCAAATCGCAATCGTGATGGGAAGTTCCAGTGATTGGAAAATTATCGAGAGCTGTTTCCAAACCTTGGAAGAATTCGGAATTAAGCCTGAAGTGAAGGTGATGTCGGCCCACCGCACACCGCACGAAGCGTGTGAGTTCGCGGAAAACGCCGCTAAAAACGGATTTAAAGTGATCATCGGGGCGGCCGGCGGCGCGGCGCACCTCGCGGGCGTTCTCGCCGGACACACAATTCTTCCAGTAATTGGAATCCCAATGCCGGGCTGGGCGCTCGACGGAATGGATTCGCTGCTTTCGACCGTGCAGATGCCGAAGGGCGTTCCGGTTGCCACGGTCGCGATCGGTAAAGCGGGCGCGATCAATGCTGCGATTCTGGCCGTGCAGATGCTGGCGCTTTCCGACGCCGGACTGAAACGCAAGCTGGTCTCGTACAAAGCCAAAATGCGTAAGGAAGTGCTGAAGTCGAACGACGAGCTGCAGAAGCAGTTGAATAAATAACGAATATCGAACAAGGAATATCGAATGCTGAAGGAAAAGCACCCTTCACTTCGATATTCTGCGGTTCCCTGTTCGTCATTCGGAGTTCGATTTATGAAGAACAAACTTGTTCGAATAAATCCGATGCGGCCCGAGCCGGAACTTATCCGCCGGGCCTGTGCCCTTTTGGAGGCGGGCGAGCTGGTTGTTGTCCCGACCGAAACCGTTTACGGCATCGCCTGCGATCCGCAGCATCTTGAAAAACTATACGCCGCAAAGGAACGCGACCGCGGCAAGCCGATTGCCCGCCTTGCCGCCTCGCTTGAACAGGTTGAAACGCTCGGCGCAAAATTTGGCAAAGACGGACTTCGGCTCGCAGAGAAATACTGGCCCGGATCGCTGACGCTGGTGCTCGATACGCCGGACGGTCCGACCGGCTTCCGCGTCCCGTCTCACGAAGTTCCCCTCGCCCTCGCCCGAGCCTTCGGGAGACCGATCGCGTTGACCAGCGCCAATAAAAGCGGCGGCGCAGATGCAATCAACGCTCAGGAAGCTTTCCAGTGTTTGGAAGCGGTGGTGACGCTGTTTCTGGATTCCGGCGAATGCACCGAAAAAAAACCGAGCACGGTTGTCCAATGTTTGGAAAACGAAATGAAAATTCTGCGCGAAGGGGCGGTTTCAGCCCTTGAGCTTCAGTAGAATCTGCATCGACTGCTTCTGCATTTCGAGAACGCGCGCCTGCGAGCCGGCTTCGTTGTAGCAGCGAAATTCCGGCGCGTTTCCGGAGGGGCGCAGGTGCAGAACTTCCGAACTTTGGAACGTGACGCGCAGGCCATCGGTGCGATCAACCGATTAAACGTTACCAAACGCATCGCCGAAGGCTTCTTCGATGGCTGCGACGTCTTCAAAGCGCGCGAGGATTTTGGCGCTCTCTTCGGTGGGAAAATTCTGGATGCGGTCGCTGGCGGTGAAGCGCTGAGGAAGTTCGGCAAGCAGGCCGGAGATGGTTTTGCTCTCTTTGATGGAGAGTAAAATGATGCTCAGAACCGACAGAACGGCGTCGCGCGTCGGCAACGCCTTCAACACGTTTCCAAACATTGGAAACGTTGAGTTTGTGAGGAAGCCGCCGTTGGCTTCGTAGCCGACGACGCCTTTGTTTCCTTTTTCAACCGCGTCGATCATCGAGGCAATGACGANNAATGACGAAGGGCGAGCCGATTTTGGTGCGGCGCACGTCGGCGAACCAGCCGGTTTTTTCGAGCGCGCTGTTGCAGCTGACCGGTGTGCTGACGGAGTCGGCACCGAGATAGCGGGCCGCGAGAATACCGGCGATATCGCCGCGCATCCATTCGCCCTTTTCGTCGCTGATGAGCGGGCGGTCACTATCACCGTCGGTGGAAAGGACCGTATCAAAGCCCTGTTCGGCCGCCCACTGTTTGGCGAGAGCGACGTCTTCATCGCGGATGGCTTCGGTGTCGACCGGGATAAAGGTGTCCGACCAGCCGAGCGGTGTAACGTCCGCGCCGAGGCCTTTGAAAATTTCGACCAGCGCTTCGCGGCCGACGGCGGAGTGCTGNNAGTCAGGCGAAAACACGTTCAGATAGCGGGCGACGTAGGTTTCGACCGCTGTCGAATTTTCGGCCGGCATTTCATACGGTACGTCGAGCTGGCCGTCCAGCACGGTGACGACTTGAGTGACAATACCCCTTTCGTCGGATTTCAGAATTTCGCCGGAGCATTTATTGAATTTGATTCCGTTGCGATCTGCAGGAATGTGACTGCCGGTGACCATGATGGCCGGACATTTGTTTTCGATGCCGTAGAGGGCAACGGCTGGGGACGGAATGCGTCCGCAGTTCACGGGCTTGTAACCCATATCGGCGGCGGCACGGGCGACGGCGGTCATGATGCGACCGGTTGAAGGACGCAGATCACCCGCGATAGCGATGGGTTCGCCGCTCTTCGTCAACTCCCCGGTCTGTTCCAGATATTGGAGAAATCCTTTGGTATAGGTGTAGCAAACGAGGTCGGTCATTTCCGATGCCAGCCCGCGGGCGCCGCTGGTTCCAAACTTTACGCCGCTGCTTTGCATCAGGTCATTCATCACAACTTCCATCATCGTTCTCCTTATAAAACAGTATTCATTGAATACCATTCAGGATTGGAAAACAACCCCGGTTTGGTAGTCTCCGGAGCCTATGAAGAAGCTGATTTTTGTCTGCACCGGAAATACCTGCCGCAGCCCGATGGCCGAAGGGCTGATGAAAAAGATGCTCGGATCGGATAACGGCTGGGAGGANNATTTCCTCGGCAGGCGTTTGTGCCGGAAACGGATTCCCGGCCAGTACCTGCGCAGTCGAGGCGCTGCGCGAAATGGGAATCAATATTTCGGCGCATCGTTCGCAACACCTGACGCCGGAACTGATCGAAGAGGCCGATCTGCTGGTAACGATGACGCGCGGCCACCGCGATGCGATTGTCGCCATTGCACCCGAAAGCGCAGGCAAAGTTTTCTTGCTAAAATCGTTCGGAGTCGCACAATCGGCGGCTGATATTTACGACCCGGTCGGGGAGGCGCTGGATGTTTACCGCCGCGTGCGCGACGAGATTGACGCCGCTTTGCCCGACCTGATTCTTTATATGAAAGAGGACCTGAAATGAAATTTGTACTGGGTGCCGACCACGGCGGTGTTGAGCTGAAGGCTAAATTTATAACCGTTTTGAAATCAAAAGGGTTCGAAGTTGAAGATGTCGGCACGAACAGTACCGAATCCTGTGACTATCCCGATTTCNNAGTGTCCGATGAAATTTCTCTGGAAATTCTCGAAGCGTGGCTGGCAAACCAGCCGGAACAGGGCGGACGTCACGAGCGGCGCGTTAATAAGATGAAGGCTTTTGGTAAGAGCACCAGCGATGCGATCGCCCTCTACGATGCGGATCCGGAAATGTACAAAATCCTGCGCGACGAAAATGTCCGGCAGAAAAATAACATTGAGCTGATCGCTTCCGAAAATATCGTTTCGCAAGCCGTCCGCGAGGTGCAAGGCTCTCGCCTGACCAACAAATACGCCGAAGNNGCCGAAGGCTATCCGGGCAAGCGCTGGTATAACGGTTGCGAGTGTGTCGATGAAGCCGAACGGCTCGCTATCGACCGCGCTAAAGAAATGTTCGGCGCAGAACATGTAAACGTCCAACCGCACAGCGGCAGCGGTGCCAATATGGCGGGTTATTATTCCGTTCTTGAGCCGGGCGACACGATTCTGGCGATGAGCCTCGCCGAAGGCGGGCATCTGACGCACGGCCACCCGATGAATTTCTCGGGACGCTTTTTTAACATTGTCCCCTACGGCGTTTGCAAAGACAACGAGCAGATCGACTACGATGCACTGCAGAAACTCGCCGAAGAGCACAAACCGCGCATGCTTGTCGCCGGTGCCAGCGCCTACTCGCGCATTATCGACTTCAAACGACTGCGGGAAATTGCCGACTCCGTCGGAGCCTATTTTATGGTGGACATGGCGCACATCGCGGGACTCATTGCGGCGGGTTGTCACCCGAGTCCGGTGCCGGATGCCGATTTTGTGACCACCACCACACACAAAACGCTGCGCGGTCCGCGCGGCGGAATGATTCTCTGTAAAGAAAAGTTCGCAGCAGACATTGATCGGCAGGTATTCCCCGGCATTCAGGGTGGCCCGTTGATGCACGTGATCGCGGCCAAAGCCGTCGCTTTCGGCGAAGCGCTGACCCCGGAGTTTAAAACTTACCAGCAACAGGTCGTGAAAAACGCCAAAGCACTGGCTGACGCAATGCAGGCCAACGGCTTCCGTCTCGTCTCCGGCGGAACCGACAACCACCTGATGCTTGTCGATGTCAGCTCGATCGGTCTAACCGGTAAAGATGTTGCCAACGCCCTCGACAAAGCATCGATCACGGCGAACAAGAACGGTATTCCCTTCGATCAGAAGAGCCCGTTTGTGACCTCCGGTGTTCGCCTCGGCACACCGGCTGTGACAACGCGTGGCATGAAAGAAGAGGATATGGTGCAAATTGCGAATTTCATCAAAAACGTCGCGGACAACATCAACGATGAAAAGAAGCTGGCGGAAATCCGCAAGGAGGTCATCGCCTTCTCAAACCGCTTTGATCTGCCGTAGACTCACTTCAGATAAGAGGTAAACGTGTCGGGCTCACCGGCGACGGAAAACGGCGGTGCAATTCCCGGGATAGCTGCGGATTTCAGAC
>DINM01000002.1:3993-7556 GCA_002423675.1 Verrucomicrobia bacterium UBA5540 | reverse complement strand
ATGTTTGGAAAATTATTCTGTCCCGAATTATTCTGATTCCCGTTTCTGTGTTCGCGGTTGAAAAAGAGGAATTTAGCTTATGAAACTGGTTATTGTAGAGTCACCCGCGAAAGCGAAAACCATCAACAAATATCTGGGCGAGGATTATATCGTTAAAGCCTCGATGGGCCACGTGCGCGATCTGCCGCCGAAAAAACTCGGCGTGGATGTGGAAAAAGGATTCGAGCCGGAATATGTAGNNGACCCCGACCGCGAGGGAGAGGCGATCGCGTGGCATCTTTTTGAACTGCTAAAGGGAATTATTCCGACGGAAAAATTCAGCCGTGTTACCTATAACGAAATCACCAAGTCAGCGATTCAGGAGGCATTTGCTCACCCGACCGAGCTGGATATGAACCGCGTCAACTCACAGCAGGCGCGCCGCGTACTCGATCGTCTGGTCGGCTTCAAGGTGAGCCCGCTTCTCTGGAAGCAGGTCAAAGGCGGCGTCAGCGCGGGGCGCGTACAGTCGGTCGCGCTTCGTCTGGTCTGCGAACGCGAAAATGAAATCAAAAATTTCAATCCCGAAGAATACTGGGTACTCGGCGCCAACGTGCGCAAGCTGATCGATCCGCGCGATCCCTTTGCCGTTAAGCTGGCGCAGATCAACGGCGAGAAAGCCGAGATCAAAGGCTCGGAGCAGGCGGAAAAAATTCGTGCAGAACTCGAAGCCAGTTCGCTGCGCGTCGCGCGGGTAATTGAAAAAGAGGTTCAACGAAAAGCGCGTGCACCGTTCATCACCAGTTCGCTCCAGCAGGCGGCTTCCAGCGTCTGCGGATTTTCCCCGGCGCGCGCCATGAGCATTGCGCAGGCGCTCTATGAAAACGGGCTGATCACCTATATGCGAACCGACTCGTTCAATATTGCCAAGAGCGCACAGGAAGCCTGCCGCGTATTTGTCACGGCGGAGTATGGAGCGGAGTACCTGCCCGAAAAACCGAATTTCTACAAGAGCCGCGGCAATGCGCAGGAAGCGCATGAAGCGATCCGACCGACCGACGTCACCCAGACCCCGCAAAGCCTTTCCGGCCTCAAACCCGAGGAGCTGAAGCTCTATAAGCTGATCTGGGAGCGCTTTGTGTCCAGTCAGATGGTACCGGCGCGTATCGCCCGCCGTACCGCCGAAATCGAAACGGACGGCGCGAACACCTATCTCTTCCGCGCTACCGCCTCCGAAATCGCTTTTCCCGGTTACATGCGCGCCAGCGGCATCGAAAAAGCCGCTGACAAGAAAAACGAGGATGACGAAAACGAAAACGACGAAACCAAACTCCCGCCGCTGACCGAAGGTGAAGCTATCGACTGTNNAGCAGAAGTTCACCAAGCCGCCGGCGCGCTACAGCGAGCCGGCGCTCATCCGCGCGCTCGAAGAAAACGGCGTCGGCCGTCCGAGCACCTACGCGCAGACGCTGGCCACGCTCGACAAGCGTGAATATGTGAACAAAGAAAAACGCTCGCTTGTTCCGACCGAGGCCGGGATGCGCGTAAACGAATTTCTGGTCGGTGCGCTCGACTCGCTTTTCAACGTCAAATTCACCGCCGAGATGGAAGAAAAACTCGATAAGGTAGAAGAAGGCTCCGTTGAGTGGACGGACATGATGAAAACCTTTTATAATCAGTTCCTCGAATGGCTTGAAGGCGCCAAAGACATGGCGGATCCCGACTCAACAAAAGAAATTCTTGCCGCCTTGGAACAGGTCGAGGAGTGGGCTGAGCCGGTCAAACGTGGACGTCGCACGTATGACGACAGCGAAACCGTCAAATCGGTTCGTGAAAAATTTGAGGAGGACGGACAAATCACCCAGCGGCAGTACCAGATGCTGTTCAATCTGGCCTGCAAATACATCGAGCAGATCGGTGACGAGCAGGTAACCGGACTAAAGCTTGAAAAACCCGAGGCTCCGCGCACGGAAAGCCACCGGAAGCTGGAGTTGCTCGAACACGTGGAGTTTGCGCCCTCCCGTAAAATCGGCAAGCGTACCTATGACGACAAAAAATTCTGTGATTCCCTGCGTCAGCAGGTACAGAACGGTCGTCGTCTCAGCGATCGTCAGAGCGCGGCACTCGATGCGGTGTTGACCAAATACTCCGAGCAGATTGAAGATTTCGACACAATCAAGGAGAGCCTCAACATGGTCGCGAAACCCGAAACGACGGATTCCGGGCAGACCGGGGAGTTGCTCGGCTTGCTCAAAAACGTGCAAACATGGAATCCTCCGGTAAAGCGAGGCAACCGCGAATTCAATGACCAGAGCTTCTATGAGTCACTTTCCGGCCAATTTGACAGCAAGGGAACGCTTTCTGACAAACAGGTCGCCGCGCTCAAGAAAATTGTCGCTCGCTACGCCGTCCAGATCCCGGACTACGACAATCTTCACGATCAGTACGGCCTTCCCGAACCCAAAGCGAAGAAATAGTTTCCAATCATTGGAAAAAGAAGAAATCCGCAATGCAGTTTCTTCCAATGTTTGGAAAACCGGAGTAACTTCGGCGAATGGATCCGTGTGTTGAACATTTCGTGCAGTATTTACAAGGTGAGAAAAACGCCTCGGAGCATACGATCAGCAATTACCTAATCGACATTCGGCAATTTGTTCAGCTGATTTGGGGTGATGAGGCCAAGCCGCCGTTTAACTGGAAAGAAGCCGACCGATTTTCCGCCCGCAAATTTCTCGTCTTTTTCCAGAAACTGGAAATGGAGCCAGCGACAACGGGACGCAAGCTCTCGGCGTTGCGGTCGTTTTATAAATTTCTGGTGCGCGAGGAATACGTTCCACTCAATCCCTTCAGCGGCCTGCATCTGCCGAAGAAAGGCAGCTACCTGCCGGCCGTGCTCTCGATGGCCGAAGTCGAACAGCTGTTGGCGGCGCCGCACGCAATGGCCGCGGCAGGAAAACCGTCCGGCCTGTTTCAGGAATATATGCCGGTTCGCGACACCGCGATTCTGGAACTGCTTTACAGCACCGGGATGCGCATCGGAGAACTCATCGGCTTGACCGAAAACCGGATTGATATTCTTTCCGGCATTGTCAGTGTGCTTGGGAAAGGAAAAAAAGAGCGGCTCTGTCCGCTTGGGCGGCCCGCGGAGCGGGCCATGCAGAACGCGCTTTCGATGCGTTCCGAGGTTTGGAACTCGCTCGGCATGAAGGGCGACGCCAAACGCGCCGTTTTCCTCAACAAGCTGGGCGGGCCGATCTCTGCGCGTTCCATCGAACGGATGCTCAAAACCTATGTGATGTACTGCGGTCTCAAGCCCACGATCTCGCCGCACGCTTTGCGCCACAGCTTTGCCACGCATNNACGAAGAAGCGCATCCGCGAGCCTAGGCATTGACGATTTATGATTGCCGATTGACGATTGAATATTGGACACTCCGAACTTTGAACTCTGAACCCCGAACCGTAAAAAATGATTTGGATAATCTATAACCTGCTTTTCCCCGTCGCGTTTCTGTTCCTGCTTCCGAAATTCATTTCGCGTATGATCCGGCGCGGCGGCTACAAAAAACATTTTGAACAGCGGTT
>DINM01000002.1:3474-3744 GCA_002423675.1 Verrucomicrobia bacterium UBA5540 | reverse complement strand
CCCCCCGCCGCTGATGCGGACGCCAAAGCGCGCGCGGTGCTCCGGCAGCTTTCTGTTCCTGACAATGCGCTCATTCTACTTGGCGGCTCCACCTGGCCGGGCGAAGAAGAGGCTCTCTGCAAAATTTATAACACTCTGCGCGCGCAGCATCCGGAACTCTTTCTCGTGCTGGTTCCGCGCCACGCCGAGCGCCGCGCCGATGTCGTGAAGGCCATCGAAAGTCAAGGGCTTTCATTTGTTCTCCGCAGTTGTAGGCCGGGTGACCTCACC
>DINM01000002.1:959-3432 GCA_002423675.1 Verrucomicrobia bacterium UBA5540 | reverse complement strand
GGTGGAAATCCAGCGAGGTGTAATTCAAAAAATGGTGGAGCAGGTCGGGTGAAAATCGTCCTGGCATTTGATTCGTTTAAAGGAAGTCTCTCTGCGCGTGACGTGTGCGAAACGGTTCGCGATGGAATCCGTTCCGTTCGACCGGATATTGAAACCATTATTCTACCGATGGCTGACGGCGGCGAAGGAACGGCAGAAGCAATGATGTCTGCGCTCGGCGGCGAGTGGATCCCGCTGACCGTGACCGGCCCGTTGCCGCAGATGAAAGTCGAGGCCGGATTNNAAAACGAAAAAACCGCGGTGGTCGAAATGGCCAAGGCCAGCGGACTGCCGTTGTTGAAACCCGAAGAATACAATCCGATGGTGGCTACGACATACGGCACCGGCGAGCTGATCAAGGCGGCCATCGAAAAAGGCGCACGGAAAATCCTGCTGACGGTCGGCGGCAGCGCGACGGTGGACGGTGGCGTTGGCGTGGCCGAGGCGATCGGTTGGAAATTTCCAAACAGTGGAACAATTATTCCGCCGGAAAATCTCAATATGCCGGAAGTCGATGTGCTGTGCGATGTCACCAATCCGCTGTGCGGCCCGAACGGTGCGGCGCATGTGTACGGCCCGCAAAAAGGGGCGACGCCGGCGATGGTCGAAGAACTGGATTCCAGGCTTTGGAGCCTCGCGGAGGCTTTTTCTTCTTTTTCCGGCAGAGACCCGCGCGATTTTCCCGGAGCAGGAGCGGCCGGCGGATTAGCCTTTGGCGCGGTCGCCTTTATGGACGGAAAGCTGGTGCCGGGTATCGATACGGTGATGGCCGTGACCGGTCTGTTGGATGCACTGCAAGGTGCAGACTGGGTGCTGACAGGTGAGGGCAGGTTTGATTCGCAGTCGGTTCAGGGCAAGGTGGTGGACGGCGTGGCCCGGCTGGCGAAAAAAGCCGGTGCAAAAACCGGCGTGATCGCCGGGTGCGTGCGGCTGACAGAGCCGGAATGGCGCGCGGCGGACGTTTCGTTTGTTGCGTCGCTTCAGCCGGACGGAATGAGTACCGAAGAATCAATGTGCCACAGCCGGGAACTTTTATTTGATGCCGGTGCTGCTTTTGCAAAAGGTTTGGAATTGTGATGATCAGGCCGGTTGTGTAGTTTTACAGAAATTCAGGGAGCACGATGTCCTCGTCCGATATTTATAAAATAAAAGAGTCTCCTTTTGCGAAGCGAACGGCGGCGCCGACACGTCGTCGCCGGCAGCAGAAAAGCCTTGATATGGCGTCGAACAAAGATCTTGCCGGTACGCATCGTCGCCGCAGTCGCAACAGCGGGTTCCGCCGGTTTCAGCACCGGATGAAAGATCCGAAATACAGTAAAAAATTCTGGACGCTTTTGTTGGGTTCCGCAGGATTTATTTTGGTGATGCTGATTCTCTGGGATCGTTTTCTTCGCTATCCGAAAATTCCGGCGGAGCAGATGCCCCGTTCTCATCACGCTGTGGCGAAGTAGGCTGATTATCAGTTAAAGTTATTGGTTATCAGGATTTCTGGTAACGATTCACTGCCAGTTTTTAAACAGGTCGTTGAAGAAGGCGTTGGTTTGCCTTTTCCATTTTTTCCAGCCCGATGCGACATTACGCGCGTAAGGCGGTGGGCTCACTTCAATGTCGGCGGGTTGTCCGATCGTAAACCAGTCCTGACTCATCTGCTGTGCATAGACTGCGCGGTATTCTGCACCTGCCGCCTGATAAATAAAGATGGCGATCAGGACGAGAATAAAGTTTCCGTGAAACAGACCGAAGATCCCGAAGGCAACGGCCATAATGCGTCCGATGCGCGCAGCGAGTGCAGTGGCTTTGAGGCGCCCGAATTTTGGCGTCATAAAGGCACGGAAGATGCGTCCGCCGTCCATCGGGAACGATGGTAGAAGATTGAAGAGAAACAGTGCCAAGTTAACCGCAGAGAGGATAAAGAAAAGCACTGCCAGAGGAATAACGCCTAGCGCGATGAACAGCCCGCCGAGCAGACGACAGAGCAGGGCAAGCAGTGCACTNNCATCGGCAACAGCATGATTTCGTGCACACGGCATCCTTTGCTGATCGCGACCCACGAGTGGCCAAGTTCATGAAGCGCAACACAGACGAAAACGCCTGCTGCGCAGAGTAGTCCGAAGAAAAATCCGGCGGTACCAAACCACGGCGCAAACTGCAGGGCGAGGAACGGCAACAGAATAATCAGCGTGATGTGCACCCGAACCGGGATGCCCATGACGCGGGTTAAAAGGTAGGAACGTTTAATCATAAAAAATCCTTATGTTTTGCAGAGTTTCAGGGGATAGGGCGGGCATGTCAAGTTTACGGGCGCAATGGATTGACGCTCCAGGGGGGGTTCCGGTAGGGTACCCCGAATTTTTAACAATCAGGTTCCCATCGGAATCTATAAAGGGAGAAGAAGAATGGCTACAAAGGTTGGAATTAACGGTTTCGGACGTAT
>DINM01000002.1:462-938 GCA_002423675.1 Verrucomicrobia bacterium UBA5540 | reverse complement strand
AAGCACATCACCGCCGGCGCCAAGAAAGTTGTTCTTTCGGCTCCGTCGAAAGATGCGACTCCGATGTTTGTCTGCGGCGTCAACACCGACAGCTATGCCGGTCAGGACATCGTTTCCAACGCATCCTGCACCACCAACTGCCTGGCTCCGATCGCCAAAGTTCTCAACGACAAATTCGGCATCGAAAAAGGCCTGATGACCACCGTACATGCTGCTACTGCTACTCAGAAAACCGTTGACGGTCCTTCTCATAAAGACTGGCGCGGCGGCCGCGGCATCCTCGANNAACGGTTTCGGACGTATTGGCCGCATGGTGTTCCGTGCTGCTGCCGCTCGTGAAGATATTGAAGTGGTCGGTATCAACGACCTGCTGGATGTTGACTATCTGGCGTACATGCTCAAGTTTGACTCTGTACACGGTCAGTTCAAGGGAACTGTCGAAGTCAAAGACGGCAAGCTCGTTGTGAACGGCAAAG
>DINM01000002.1:0-369 GCA_002423675.1 Verrucomicrobia bacterium UBA5540 | reverse complement strand
CGCGGCGGCCGCGGCATCCTCGAAAACATCATTCCGTCTTCGACCGGCGCGGCTAAAGCGGTTGGCAAAGTGATTCCGGAACTCAACGGCAAGCTCACCGGTATGGCTTTCCGCGTACCGACCTCCGACGTTTCCGTGGTTGATCTCACCGTCAACCTCAAAAAAGAAGCCACCTACGAAGCCATCTGCGCAGCGATGAAAGAAGCTTCCGAAGGTTCACTCAAGGGCATCCTGGGTTATACCGAAGAAGCCGTTGTCTCCACCGACTTCCGCGACGAAACCTGCACCTCGATCTTCGATGCCAAAGCCGGCATCCAGCTCGACAGCACTTTCGTTAAAGTCGTTTCCTGGTACGATAACGAATGGGGT
>DINM01000007.1:7204-20859 GCA_002423675.1 Verrucomicrobia bacterium UBA5540 | reverse complement strand
GTACCTGCCGGGAAAGTTCCGTCTTCACGGCCGAGGAATGCACTTACCGGCAAGTCATCACCCTTCATGGCATTGATAGGCATCACCACATCCCTGATAAAATCGGGTACATCCAGATCGGCAACGGCCTTTTTACCGGAAAGCGATTTCCAATCAGCCGGGATATCGATTTTTGTCACTTCACCACCACGATCAATCGCTGCATGGTTCATGCGGACAATCTCTTCACCCTTGCGGCCAAAGTCCTTCACAACCGCTTTTTTCATGTAATCAACGGCAGTCTCGTAAGGAATTACCCCCGAAATCCGGAAGAAAGCCGACTGCATAATGGTATTTGTGCGTCCGCCAAGTCCGATCTCTTCTGCAATCTGCGTAGCATTGATAATATAGAAAGCAATGTCATGATCGGCCATGTAGCGTTTCATGTGGTCAGGAATATGCTGTTCGGTTTCCTCAGCATCCCAGATACTGTTGAGCAGGAAGGTTCCGCCCTTTTTCAGGCCCTTCAGCATATCATACTTCTCGAGGTATGCCGGCACGTGGCAGGCTACAAAGTCGGGGGTGTTTACCAGGTAAGGCGACCGGATTGGTTTGTCGCCGAAACGCAGGTGCGAAGTGGTAACACCGCCGGATTTCTTGGAGTCGTAAGCAAAATATGCCTGGCAATATTTGTCGGTGGTTTCGCCTATGATCTTGATGGAGTTTTTATTGGCACCCACTGTTCCGTCAGCACCTATGCCGTAAAACTTACCCTGGAAAGTTCCTTTGGGTGCAAGGTCGATTTCAGGAAGCAGCGGCAGAGAGGTGAAGCTAACGTCGTCGACGATGCCAACAGTGAAGTGGTTTTTGGGTTCGTTGCTCTTTAGGTTATTGATTACCGACATCATCATGGCGGGCGTAGTATCCTTTGAGCTGAGTCCGTAACGGCCGCCAACAATCAGTGGTTTGTCGGGGCGGTCGTAGAACAGGTCTTTAACGTCGAGGTAGAGGGGTTCGCCATTGGCACCGGGTTCTTTGGTGCGGTCGAGCACGGCAACTTTCTTGACGGTTTCCGGCAGGCAGCCGAGGAAGGCTTTGACCGAGAAGGGGCGGTACAGACGGACTTTGATCAGGCCCAGCTTTTCGCCCTTACTGTTGAGATTGTTGACGGTCTGCTCAATGGTGTCGCATGCCGAGCCCATGGCGATGATGACCTTTTCGGCGTCCGGTGCGCCAACGTAGTCGAACAGGTGATACTGGCGACCGATCTTCGCGGCCAGCTTGTCCATGTAGTCCTGTACGATTTCCGGCAGTTCATCGTAATATTTATTGACCGTTTCGCGGCCCTGAAAATAAACGTCCGGATTCTGCGCGGCGACCTTGAGTGCCGGTACTTCGGGGCGCAGGCCGCGTTTGCGGAAGCGTTCGATGTATTCGGGCTCGAGCAACTCTTTAATGGTGTCGTAGTTGATTTCTTCAACCTTCTGCACTTCGTGCGACGTGCGGAAGCCGTCGAAGAAGTTCACAAAAGGAATCTGGCCCTTCAATGTTGCCAAGTGACTGACGATTGCGAGATCCATCGTTTCCTGAATGCCGTTGGCAGCTAGCATCGCCCATCCGGTATTACGGACGCTCATCACGTCGGAATGGTCACCGAAAATCGAGAGCGACTGCGCGGCCAGCGAGCGGGCTGACACGTGGAAAACCGCCGGGAGCATTTCGCCGGCGATCTTATACATATTCGGAATCATTAGTAGCAGACCCTGCGATGCGGTAAACGTCGTGGTCAACGATCCGGTCTGCAAAGCGCCGTGCGCCGCGCCCGCCGCGCCGCCTTCGNNGGTTAGCGAACCGGCGCTCAGCGCACCGTGTACGGCGCCGGCAGCACCGGCTTCGGACTGCATTTCGGTTACGCTCACCACGGAACCGAACATGTTTTTACGCCCTTGGGCGGCCCATGCATCTGCGTATTCACCCATATTGGATGAAGGGGTAATCGGATAAATCGCTGCGATTTCGCTGAACGCATATGCGACATGCGCCGCTGCGGTATTCCCGTCAATGGTCACCATTTTCTTACTCATATCTGTGCTTTTCCTCCTGGGGATTTGCAATGTTTTGATAAATTCTGTCAAAAACGCCGTTTCCGACGATCTCCAATTGTGCATTCTTACGCCGATTTGCGGAAAACACTCGTTTGTTCGGCCTCTGATTTCTGCATATGTGGCGCAAAGCGCAAAGAATTTCAGAATTTGCCGGTTAACAGAAGCATTTTTTGATGAAGAACGCGCAAAAACGCCAATTGATATCGGGTCTCAGGAACCGTTTTTCAATCATTTGTGATGAGATTGTCGAATCCATTGAAATCTTTCGTTAAAAATTCAAATGCTACAGTTTGCGCAGAAGAATAGCCTGCGCCGCTGGAGCCGTTAGCAGATCATTCAAATCTAGAAGTTTATCGTATTCGTTGGACGGGATAATGGAGGAGTTCAACTGTGCCTGCTGAAGAATGCGGATGTGTCCGTCTTTTACAGACACGCTGATTTCCACCCATCCGGCCCCAGCGGGCAGTTCCGTGCGGGACGACGCGGGAAGAAGAACGGGCTCCCATCCGGCAGGTAAAGCAATTTCATAGAGAAAGATCTGGCGAATTGGCTTTTCGATATAAAAAGGGTTTTCACGTTTGCTGGCTTGAAGGTTAAGCAGATCGTCGAGGCCTCCCGGCAGATTGAAATAGAGATGATCTCCGTTGCGCACGGCGTAAGCGGGCAGGTTGGCAGAGAACTGCAACTGTCCCGGATAGGCGAACGAAGTTTTTAGATCACCGACGGCTTCCGCCGATTGTGAAATTCCGCTGAGCAGGTTCTGGTGAGCTCGGTGCCTTTNNGTGCCTTTCCTCGGGCGTAAACTGAGCGAACCTTTGATGGAACCCCTCAAATCCGGTTCCGAAAAAGATTACTTTTTTCGTTAGTGAAACGTCACCGGTTTCAGAGAGTTTGAGCGTGAATTTGGTTTGGATGGCGTCGGGGAATTCAGTCTGAGGGTCTTCAATGTTGCCGGTTTTCAGATCAATGGCGGGCCGGCCGTTATGTGCCAGTGTGCCGAGCTGAGCGTACTGGCCGGTGTCGCCTAGATAAACGGTTTTTTTATCGTCGCCGGTTGCTGCAACGAGAACCGTATTGAAGGCCTCGCGTTGCAGGGTTTTCACAACCGGCATATTCGAACCATTGCCCCGCGGCAGACTGGAGGAAAGGATGAATCGGGGGTTCATTCCGGCAGCGTCTAGCAGCGCGTAGAGAAGAACGGCGCGGTCGGTGGTATTGCCATAGCCTTCGGCCAGTACTTGATCGGCGGGGGTAATTGCCGACAGCGGCAGGGCGGCAAAGCCGGGGCCGGCCTGACGAACGGTTCGGTCTACGAAGTCGCGCAGTGCGGCGATCTTTTCCGTCCGGCCTTTCAATCCCTTGATCAGTTGGCGGGCTTTAACCTTGGCGGTTTTGTCTTTTCCCGCGGCTGTGAGCAGATCTTTTTCAACCAACGATGCGTAATCGGAAGGATCGCCGCAGGAGAGGAAGACGGAGGGCTGAAACGTCCAGAATGGCGGTAGTCGTTCTTCTTTTTTGACCATCCCGCGGTTTCGTACAGACCACTCGTAGATGATGGTTCCGTTGCCGGCCCGTGTCAGCCGCGGCACAATTCGCGGGTCGGGATCGGTGATTTCCATATCCATTTTATACGGAACTTCAACGCGAACCGTTTTGCTGATGAGCGGGTTGAGGTCGGAAAAACATTCCGTTGCTGAAAAGAAGGGCAGTCCGCGGTGAATACTGACAATGCGGTATTCAATCGTGCTGCCAACTTCGACGCCGGGAAGACTGGCCACCATAATTTTTTCCGCCGGGTAGCGCGGGGCTCGTCCGGCCCAGTCGGCATCCATGACGTTAATCTCTTTTTCCGGATCAATATATTTTGTTTTTCCATCTGGCGCGGTGACGGTGGCTTCGGTGAGCGCAATGTGCTCCTGCGCCGGATTGAAGATGAACTTGAGATCTGAAAGCTGTCGTTTCCCGGCGTAGGTGAGCACCTTTTGCTGAACCGTGCGTTCCTCTTTCCAGTTAAACTTATCATACAGGGTGTACTGAACCGTTTCGTTGAGCGTGGCGAGATCGGCATCGCCTGGAAATCCGTTGTGATCGAGAATCACCCGTTTGCGGGCATTGCGTTCGGAGATTTTCAGATTTTGCTTGAGCGTTAGATATTGTTCCGGGGTGAACTCGACGGTTTGCAGCAGAATTTTGGCGCGGCCGATGAGCAGATCATTGGTGGTGTTGACGGAGCGGGTGATATAGAGCTCCGGCGTATCGACGGTTTCATAAGCGGGCAGCGCGGTCGTGCGCAACCCACTGCGGCTGAGGTCGAGCCGGACGGTCTCATCGACACCGTNNCGGCGTTTATCAAGACCGATGCCGCCTAGCACGCGCCCGAACAATCCGAACTGATTGATCAGAGTCGGTACCTGCAATAGCGCGGATCGTTGACCTTCGGCGAGTGCGTTTTGAATTTCGAAATCGAGGGTGACGGAGAGCGGCTTGGTGGTGTCGCGAACCTCTTCGGGCTGGATGGTCAGGTTCAGCAGCCGGGCGTTGCCGCAGGCCTGTTTGAGGCGCTCTTCAAAATACGGAATCCTCTCTTCCGGCTTCAGCGCGGCGAGGCGTCCGCGGTAGGCGGTATCGTTGATGCCGTTAAACGAAAGAACCGCTTTTGCCGTAATCAGCCGGGACTCGTCGAGAGATGCATCGACGTTGATCGTCAGCATATTTTTTTCCGGCGGTACCACCGGTGAGGTTTGCAGGGGTTCGCCGGTCGGTGTGGCGACGAGATAGCTGCGATCCGACAGATAACCGGGAAGCAGGTCGCGGGTATTTTCGTTGGTTGCATCCATCAGCTTCCAGCTTCCGTCCGCGTTGCGGACGGCGGTGATGGCGTGGTTGAACCACGGCTGCGGAACTTCCGGATCTTTTTTCGGGCCGACATAGATGAGGACGGGATAGGCGTCGAATCCGGCGAGGCGCAGCATGGAAACGAGCAGGGNNCGCCGTAGCGATTGTTGAAGGTGAGCGAAACGTTGTGCGGCTCATAACCGGGGGCCTCATCTTCAATGGTCAGGCCCATATAGCGCACATCCTGTGAGACAAAGCGAAAAATGGCTTCAATCTGATTCTGTCGGTTCGTAACACCTTCGGTCAGCTCGCGAACTTTGGCTTTCATCGCCGGGTTCACATTGTCGAGGCGCGGCTTCGAGAGCTCCCAGTACCATTTTGAAAGCGTCTCCCAGTCGGGAATCGTACTCATTAGAACCCGTTGTGAAACCGTGTAGGCGGCGGGCATCTGCGGTTCTTCGAACATTCGCGGTACATCGTGCGCTTCCCACGCGTAGAGGATGCGGTCGCCTTGTTTCTCGGTCCGGCTGGTCATGGTCCCGGGAATTTCATCCTTGAGCTCAATGCGTACCAGCGGCAACGCGGCCGGAGCGTCCACTTCGCAAAACGAATGGAGAATCGGGCAGGTACTTTCAAAAGTAAAAAGTTCACTCCAAGTGTCCGGAACCACCGTCTTGGTCTGCTCGTCGGCGACGGTGTAGCGCAGAATATCGCCGACTTCCAGATCGGGAACTGTCAGGCTGACCGTCTTCTGGCTGGGGTCGTAGATATTGGCGTTCATTTGGCCCTGATCAATTGCCTCGCGGCTCTGGGCGGCCAGATCAATCGGGACAACGCGCCCGTCGGGCTTGATCACCTCGGCCCGCACAAAACGCCGGGTTCCATAATCGGTACTGTAGCCGATGCTGACGCTGGATTTTTCCTGTCGGCCTTTTTCCGTCAGAATTTTAAACGCAGAATCATAGATCGCTTGCGAAGTTCCGTTGGTCTCATACCGGACGCGGGTCTGGTCATCGACCAGTATCACATCGGCATCCGGATACTTTACAGTCGAATGGACAGCCGCCGTAAGTGCCTGTTTAGAAATTAATTCGGCCGAAAGATCAAGTTTTGCGCCGATCAGACCGGTATTCAGAATAAGCAAGGCAATCAAAAGCAGTTTTTTCATAGGACTCCGGAGTTTTACAGGCAGACATGCTAGCGGGCGATGCCGTTCAATACAATCTCTGCCGGACTCCAAAAACGGGCCCGAATCGGGACTTGCTCCAACGGCTCGGCTTCGGTACCTTCCTTCGCCTTACAGAACGCGCGGCCAGTCCATTCTGTTGTCTGATTGAAACGGCGGCGCAGTAACCCCGAACATAGGAAAGGAAGAACCATGGGGCTCTTCGGAACAGCAAAAAGCGTACTGGTGGTTGATACGGCCGCCGTACTCAAAACCAAAGGTGTGCGCGGACGTGCCGCGCCGCGTCAGCAACTCCAGCTCTTGCGCGCACTCTCCCGCATTGTGCAGCGCGAGAAATTCAAAGTCACCGCCGTCCTGGTCGGTGCGCCGCTTGATAAAGCACCGCACAACAAGGTCTTCGAAGGCGTACGTGTGCGTTATGCCAAAACGGAAGAGGTGTTGAACAAAGAACTGAACAAAGCGTTCAAACAGGCCGGAGCCAACGGTGTACTGGTCACGGAAGATATCGCGCTCGAAAACCGCGTCATCAAATCCGGCGGCATCACCCTGCGCGTCTCGACCTTCCGCAAACTGCTGGATGACGGCAACGAGCAGGGCGAAAACCGCGGAAACAATAATAATAACCGCCCGGCGCGCAACAACCGCCGCGATCGCGGTTCGCGTCAAAACCGCGGCGGCAATCAGCAAAAACAGCAGCCGCGTCAGCGTTCAGAAAATGAAAACGTTGAAGAACGTAACAATAACAACAGCAGCGACGACACCATCAGTCAGATGATTGATTTGGTTGAGTAAACCGTCCGGCGCTGACGCTGAACGGCTTTTTTCCAAACCTTGGAAAAAAGCCGTTCTCGTTTTCCAAACCTTGGAAACAACTTAACTCCGAACTGATAACTCTGAACTGTTAACCGATAACCGAGGTTCCCTTATGGCTTTTGAAAGCGGCTCCGTCAGCTTCCGCATGTTTTATGTTCCCGGCTCCATTCCGGAAACCATCCACGAAAAATTCGCCGATGACGTCCTCGGCTCCATCGACCACCTACTCGACGAAGAACTCCACGGCTGGGTCGGCGCGCGCCATCTGCTCGACCGCGAAATCCACGAAGGTTCTGCGTGGCCGTCCGGCTTCCTGCGCCTCACGCTTTGCCAGGCCCAGCGCAAAATCCCCGCCTCGCTCCTGCGCGCCGAATGCCGCATCGAAGAAATGGTCTGGATGCAGGCCGAACACCGCGACTACGTCAACCGTCAGCAGAAAACCGAAATCAAACAGCAGGTCATCGAAAAACTCCTGCCCACCATGCCGCCGCAGCTCAAAGGCATCGACTTCTGCTACGACCCCAAAGCCAAACTGCTCTACGCCTCCGCGCTTTCCGACGCCCAGCTCGACGCCTTTCAGCTCAACTTCACCAAAACCAGCGAAATCAAAATTGTTCCGGTCGATCCGGTTTCCGCCGCGTGGAAAGAAGCCCAATGCCGCGCCGACCAGTGGCCGCGCTGGAGCTTCGCCGCCGAACAGTGGGCCGACACTGCGCCCGGCCGTGAATTTCTCATGTGGCTCTGGTACATGTCCGAAGCCCAGGGCGGCGAAGTCGCTCTGCCCGAAGGCGGAACCTTCGCCGTACTCGTTGAAGGCCCGCTGCTGTTCGATCAGGAAGAGCAGGGCGAAACCGCCATCCGCAAAGGCGAACCCATGCTCAGCGCCGAAACGCGCGCCGCGCTGCTCAGCGGAAAAAAACTGCGCCGCGCCAAACTCACGCTCGCACGCGGCGGCGAAGAAGTTTGGACCTGCACGCTCGACGCCGACACCTTTGTCATTCGCAGTTTGAAGCTTCCCCAAACCGAAGCCATCGACGCCGAAGGCCGCTTCCAGGAACGGATGGAAATGATCGACACCTTCCAGCAGGCATTTCTCGGACTCTACAGCACCTTTTGCAAACTGCGCGACGACGAGAAAGCCTGCAAAGCGCTCGGCGCGGAAATGAAAGCATGGATGGCCGCGCGCCCCTCCCGCAAACTTGTCGAAGCGGAATGATTTTCCAAGCATTGGAGCGAACGAGGCCGGATTTTTCCAATGGTTGGGAAAATTAGTTCAAAAGGTTTATCGCGATTTTGAAAACGACTTTTTTGACCGGCTCAGGCGAGGTTCCGGTCATGACGCAGGGCATGTGGGCATCGTCCGGGAAGAAGACGAGAAACTGTCCGGGCTTCAAGATGACTTTTGCATGTTCTTCGTCCGGTTTTTCGTAAAATTCGACGTCTCTGTCGGGGTTGTAGGGCTCGCTGACGGTGAGTTCTTTTTTTNNGGTCACTGCCTTGAATCAGCCGTTTGCCGGTTTCAGAGTCGGGGGTGAGCGTTTTGAGAAATTCGAAGGCGGCGGTCCATGCCGGGCCGAAGGGGTAGAGTGCGCTGTTCTGAATGGAGTCTGCAATCATGTTGTTCCTTTTATGGTTTGTTGCGGTTTTAACGGGTGGACAAAGATGGCTTTGCCGGCACGGATGGCGGGGCAGGCATTTTCGCAGGCGCCGCATCCCCGGCAGAGATCTTGATTGATAACCGGGCGGGCGATGTCGCCATGCCATTCGGTTTCGATGGCGCTGTAGGGACAGTATTCATCGCAGACCATGCAGTATTCGTTGTCGGCCCATGCCAGGCAACGTTCTTTTTCAACTTTGGCGACACCGATCTGTCTGCGCCATTTTTCGTCGGTGCTGAGTCTGCGGATGGCGCCGGTCGGGCAGACCTGCGAGCAACGGTTGCACGATTCTTCACAGGTGCCGTTGTCGAAGCAGAGTTCGGGCATGTGAAGTTCTTTGAGTCCTCCGCCCGCTTTGACACGGATGATGCCGGTGGGACAGACGCTGACGCAGGCGTAGCAGCGTGTACAGGTTTCGGCGAATTTGTCGGTGGCTCCCGGCGGAAGAACCGATTGCGTCTCTTTNNTCGCTTGCGCGAGCAAGCGGCTGGCAATCCCTGGAAAAATGAGTGCCGCCGGGATGCCGATGCCGAGCCCGGCGAGGAACTGTCGCCGGTCGCGGTTGAACACGCGCGGTGTGTTTTTAAGATTGGAGAGATCAAACAAATATCCCAGAGGGCAGAGGTGTGTGCACCAGACCTGCGGCTGGATGAGGCTTAGCAAAAGAAACACCGGAACCAGCAAACCCGGAACCCAGGCCCACCAGGCCCCGACACGGCTGAAGGTGGAGAGCGGATCGAGAAAGAGCAGGGCGGGAAGGCCGAACAGCGAGGAGGAGACGATAACCCAGAAAATCAGCGCGTTGAGGCGGACGGGCAGGAGTTTCTTTTTGAGGCTGATTTTGCCGGGGAGCGCGTAGAGAGTGCCGAGCGGGCAGAGCCATTGGCAGAAGAAACGGCCTTTCCAGAGGGCGAGTGCGAGCACTGCGAGCGGTGGAAGAGTCCAGAAGAGTCCGGTGTACCATGTGCGCTGCGCGATGGATTCGGCAAAGAGAGTCAGCGGGCTCAGAGCCGGAACAATCCGTTCCATCCAGACCGGAAGCGGCCCGCCGATGGCAAAAAAGAACGCGGCTGCCAAAATCAGGAGCCGTACAATGGGTCTAAGACCTTTGACTTTTGACATTTTGACCTTAGACCGTAATGCGGTGAATGTTCATGTTAGCGGTATCGGTTTCGCCGATGTTCATATCGCGTGCAATGGCGAGATAGTTCACGACGGCGAGCGGGTTGTCGTGGAAGAGCCGGGCGGCGACCGTATCGGCGGCGACCTGATCTTTGGAGAGTATGACCTGCTGCGGATAGATCATATCATCCGACGGACCTTGCGGGCCTTTGCTGGTCATGCAACTTGTGGCGTCCACGATTGCCCACGTCGGTTTCATGAAGCTGGAAAAATCGGCAATGCACTGGTGCAGTCCTTTTACATGCCAGAACTTGCGCCCTTCGACCGCGCCCATCCAGTTTTTCATGCAGATGGTCAGCTTTCCGCCGCCGTGGTGTTTGGCGATCGGCATGTTGACGACGGCGTCGGCATCCAGAAATTCGCGGGCCACCTTTTCTCTCTTGAGGGTTTTGCCCTCCGGGATATCCACTTCGACGAACGATTGGGTATTGCTTCTCAGATCAATCATTTTCACGCCGTATTGGTCGGCCACCGCCTGAAGTCCGCTCACAGGAAACGATTTTTCCGCACGGTGGCAGGGAAATTCGGGCATGACGACTGTCATGCCGGAAGCGATTGCTTTTTCCAGAAAAACATCGACCAGTTCCGGATGGGTATTGGCGGCCTGTTCCGGAGTGCGTTCCCATGCAGCGTTGACTTTCAGGGCCACGGTTTTGGCGTTCGGGCCGAATCCACCGTTGGCAAAGATCGTTTCCATACACTTTTCCATCAGCGCGTGGTTTTCCGAACCTTGGAAAACCCAGACCTCGGTTTTGGGTTTCGGTACGGCATGCGAAATGGAGGGAGCGGTCGCCAACAGGACAGAGCAGACAGATCCGGTTTTTACAAAGTTACGGCGGGATAAATTTGGCATATCGAACCTCCTGAAGGGATCTCTACTGTAACAGAAAAACGGTTAACCGGTT
The DNA here is from genome assembly GCA_002423675.1 of Verrucomicrobia bacterium UBA5540. Classification (GTDB taxonomy): domain Bacteria; phylum Verrucomicrobiota; class Kiritimatiellia; order Kiritimatiellales; family Tichowtungiaceae; genus Tichowtungia. Next base: position 10,196 of record DINM01000007.1, on the reverse strand, counting down.
GTGTTCGTGCAGGCGGGGGGCTAATTTATACCCGATCTCATCAAGGAGGCTTTTATGAAGAACTGCTGTAAAACCAATCGCCTGTATTCCGCACAAGTGGTCGATGGAACCGATCGAGCCGCCAGCCGCGCCATGCTGCATGCGGTCGGTTTTAAACGGGCTGATTTTTCCAAGCCGCAGATCGGTATCGCCTCCACCTGGAGCATGGTGACACCGTGCAATATGCACATCAATAAGCTCGCTGAAGCGGCTGGCGCGGGGGCCGACCGTGCCGGAGGAAAATCTGTCATTTTCAACACCATCACCATTTCAGACGGCATTTCGATGGGGACGGAGGGAATGAAATATTCGCTCGTCTCGCGCGAGGTCATTGCCGATTCCATCGAAACGGTCGCCGGTTGCGAAGGCTTTGACGGACTCGTCGCCATCGGCGGATGCGACAAAAATATGCCCGGCTGCCTGATCGCACTGGCGCGGCTCAACCGGCCCGCGATCTTTGTCTATGGCGGAACAATTCTGCCCGGAAGCCATCACGGAAAAGACGTGGATATCGTCTCTGTTTTCGAAGCGGTCGGTCGTCATGCGCGCGGCGAAATCAGCGACCGCGAACTGACGCAAATCGAAAAGANNGCCAACACCATGGCCTCGGCCATTGAAGCACTCGGCATGAGTCTGCCGAACAGCTCGTCACGAATTGCGGCTTCCAAAGAAAAGGCACAGGAATGTCGTGCTGCCGGAGCGGCGGTTCTGACCCTGATCGAAAAAGGAATTCGTCCGTCCGACATTCTCACGCGCAAAGCCTTTTTGAATGCCATCACCGTTGTCACTGCGCTCGGCGGCTCGACTAATGCGGTACTGCACCTTCTGGCGATGGCGCACGCCGCCAACGTCAGACTCTCGCTCGATGATTTTACAAGGATTGGAAAAAAGACGCCCGTGCTGGCCGATCTCAAGCCGAGCGGAAAATATGTCATGGCCGACCTCGCCGCCATCGGCGGCGTTGCGCCGCTCATGAAACGCCTGCTCGCCGCCGGACTGCTCGATGGCAACTGCCTGACGGTTACCGGCAAAACCTTGAAGCAGAATCTGGCGCAAGTGAAGGGTTATCCCAAAGGGCAGGACATCATTCGTCCGCTGAACCGTCCGATCAAAAAGGACGGGCATCTGGTGATTCTGCGCGGCAACCTTGCGCCGGCAGGGGCGGTCGCCAAAATTTCCGGCAAAGAAGGACTCCATTTTAAAGGCAAAGCCATTGTCTTTGAATCGGAAGAAGCGGCGTTGAAGAAAATTCTGGACGGCACTGTTCAGGCCGGACATGTCGTTGTGATCCGCACCGAAGGGCCGCGCGGCGGCCCCGGTATGCGCGAAATGCTCGCGCCGACTTCGGCGATTATCGGGCGCGGCCTTGGCAAAGAGGTTGCGTTGATTACCGACGGACGTTTCAGCGGTGGCAGTCACGGTTTTGTCATTGGCCATATTACACCGGAGGCCTTCTGCGGAGGACCGATCGCAGTAGTGCGTGATGGCGATACCATTGCAATTGATGCGGAAAAACGAGCTCTGACGCTGAACGTTTCAAAAGCAGAACTGAAGCGCCGGCTCGACGCGTGGAACACTCCGAAACCGCGCTACACGCGCGGCGTATTGGCTAAATACTCCCGTCAGGTCTCCTCCGCCTCCCTTGGCGCTGTTACCGATCTCTAGGTTTTTCCAATCCTTGGAAAAACGGAGACTGATTTTTCCAATGGTTGGAAAGCCGGGTTCTAGGGCAATTTTTTCGTGTATTCGCCGGATTCTCTGGGCTATTCTCTGCCATTCTTTTTTCAGTTACGAATTACATTATTATGAAATATATCAGTACTCGAGGCGGAATGGCTCCGTGCAGTTTTCAGGATGCCGTTATGGAAGGCTTGGCCCCCGACGGCGGCCTGCTCCTGCCTGAAAGCCTGCCGGACGTTTCCAACAAGCTGACGGCATGGAAAAACCTTTCCTATCAGGAGCTGGCATTCGAAGTCATGAGTCTGTTCACGACCGATATGCCTGCCGAAGATCTCAAGTCTCTGATCGAAAAAAGTTATTCAACGTTCCGAACCCTGGAAGTTGCGCCGGTTATTCCGGTTAACGGGTTCCAGATATTGGAACTCTGGCACGGCCCGACGCTCGCTTTCAAGGACGTGGCTCTCCAGTTTCTCGGAAACCTGTTCGAAACCATTCTCGAAAAGCGCGGCGGCGAGCTGAACATTCTTGGCGCGACCAGCGGCGACACCGGCTCGGCCGCCATCTACGGCGTGCACGGCAAGAAGAACATTCGCATTTTCATCATGCTCCCGAAGGGCCGTACCAGCCCGGTTCAGGAAAAGCAGATGACCAGCATACTCGACGATAACGTCTTCAACCTCGCGGTCGAAGGCACCTTCGACGACTGTCAGCACTTGATGAAAACCATTTTTTCAGACGTGGAATTTAAGGAAAAACACTCGCTCGGCTCCGTCAACTCCGTCAACTGGGCGCGCGTGCTGGCGNNATTCTGGCCACCAACGAAAACAATATTCTCTCGCGCTTCTTCAATACCGGCACCTACAGCATCGGTGAAGTCGTGCCGACGATCAGTCCGTCAATGGACATTCAGGTTGCCAGTAACTTTGAGCGTTATCTCTACTATCGTCTCGGCAAAGACTCTGCCAAGCTCTGCGAAATAATGAACGGTTTCGCGAAAAACAAAACACTGACGGTTCCCGGAACCGACGATCTTTTCGCCGCAGGCGAGGCTGGTACAGAGCAGACGCTGGCGATGATTAAAAAATGTTACGAAAACGAAAGCTACATTCTCGATNNACTATTTCTATGCCTTCTTCCGTGTGCAGGAATCCACCGGCGCAGAGGAGGTGCAGTATTCGGTGCCGACTGGAAACTTCGGCGACATCCTCGCCGGCTACATCGCGACGCAGATGGGCCTGCCGGTCAAAAAGCTGATTCTGGCCACCAACGAAAA
>DINM01000007.1:0-7142 GCA_002423675.1 Verrucomicrobia bacterium UBA5540 | reverse complement strand
AGTTTGGAAGTTCCAACTATCTGCCTCGCCACCGCCCATCCGGCCAAATTTAACGACGCGATCGAACAGGCCATCGGCAAAACCGCGCACCATCCGGTGCTCGATAAACTCGCGAACGCCGAAACCCGCTGCGACACCATCGCCAACGACGAATCCGCGGTTCGCGCTTATCTGAAAAGGAAAATTCTGTGAAGAAATCCATGAGAATACTTTCGGGCATTCAGCCTTCAGGCAAACTGCACATTGGCAACTATTTCGGGATGATGAAGCCCGCGATTGAGTTGCAGGAGCAGGGCGAGGCGTTTCTGTTCATTGCCGACTACCATGCGTTGACGACGGTTCACGATGCCGCCGCGTTGCGCGTGATGGTGAAAGATGTGGCACTCGACTTTCTAGCTGCCGGACTCGATCCGGCAAAGACGGCTTTCTACNNGTCAAAGCGACGTGCCGGAAGTGCAGGAGCTTTCGTGGCTGCTTTCGATTGTTACGCCGATGGGTCTGTTGGAACGCTGTCATTCCTACAAGGACAAAACCGCCAAAGGCTTCGCCGCCAGCCATGCGTTGTTTGCCTATCCGGTACTGATGGCCGCCGACATTCTTTCTGTGCAGTCCACGGTGGTGCCGGTTGGGCGCGACCAGAAGCAGCACGTTGAAGTGACCCGCGACATTGCCGCCAAATTTAATAATCAGTTCGGCGAGGTTTTCACCATTCCGGAGCCGTCCATTCGTGATTCTGTCGCAGTGGTGCCCGGCATCGACGGGCAGAAGATGTCGAAATCTTACGGTAACACGCTGGAAATTTTCGGCGAACCCGGCGTACTTAAGAAACGGGTGATGCAGATCGTGACTGACAGCACGCCGCTGGAAGAGCCAAAGGATCCCGATACCTGCAATGCTTACGCGCTGTATAAACTGTTCGCCACTGACGCAGAAGCNNATCTGGCCGCACGTTACCGCGCGGGCGGTTTCGGATACGGCACGGCCAAAAAAGAGCTGCTCACAAAAATCAATGAACACTTTGCACCGATGCGCGAAAAACGGGCGGAACTTGAAAAAGATCCCGATTTCGTCAACGACGTTCTCCGGCAGGGCGCTGAAAAGGCCCGCACTGAAGCCCGCGAAACGCTACAAGCCGCCCGCAAGGCCGTTGGACTGGAGTGATCGACATGATCAGTATGGTCAGTATGATCGGTTGGTCTGGAGGTGCATCATGAGCATTACCGTATCAGCAGTTAAGGCGCGGCAGAATCTGGGGGAACTTCTCAATCTGGTCTCCATTAAACATGAGGATGTCATCATTGAGCGGGCCGGAAAAAAAATCGCCAGGTTGACGTCTATTGATGACAGCACCGTTAACGAACCGGTCGCAGGGGCGTATTCCGTAAAGAAAAAACCAATCAAAAAGGAACCGATTGATTTTAGTTCGATCTTCGGAACTTGGGATGATGAGGAGTACCGTAAGGTCACAGAGGCTGTAAACAGCCTGCGAGTTATTGATCCGGAGATGTGGGAATGAAATCCTCGGTCGTTGATACCAATATTCTGAGCGATCTGTTCAGAGGAGAAGCGTCAGTCAGAAATCTTCTGCGGGAATTTGAGTCCATTTATGTTCCGGTGACTGCTCTTGGGGAACTTCTTTTTGGTTTTGTCCTCGGAAGCCGGGAGATGGAAAACCGCCGACGACTTGATCAATTTCTGTCTCAGCGGTCTGTAGAGATTCTTCCGGCGTCTCCTTCTGTGGCTGAGCACTATGCTTTGCTGATGGCGTCGCTTCGGAAGAGGGGAACACCGTTGCCGACCAATGATGTATGGATTGCCGCAACGGCTTGCGCGGAAAAAGTTCCGTTGATCAGCCGAGACCGACATTTTGCGAAAATCAACGGACTTCAATTGATTGTACCCGAATAGAATGAAAGACCCTTACATGCCCGATTTGCTGACGACGGAAGAATACAAAGTGAATCTCGAGGTCTTTGAAGGGCCGCTTGATTTGTTGCTCTACCTCATCAAAAAAGACGAGGTGGATATCTACGATATTCCGATCGGACGAATTACCACGCAGTACATGGAATATCTCGAGCTGATGAAAGTCCTCAACCTCGAGATCGCCGGCGATTTTATTGTGATGGCCGCGACGCTGATGGTAATCAAGAGCCGCCTGTTGCTGCCCGATGAGGATCGCGGCCCGGTGGAAGAGGACGATGAAGACGATCCGCGCTGGGATCTGGTACGCCAGCTGGTCGAATACAAAAAGTTTAAAGACGCGGCGGGATTCCTCGGACAGCTCGAAGAGATCCAGGAAAACGTATTTTCCCGCGAAGGCGAGCATGTTGAACTGGGCATACGTCCGGAAATCGGCTTGTCGGACGTCAGCATTTTCGATCTGATCAGTGCGCTCAATCAGGCTCTCGATCGTGCGCCGAAAGAGGAATTAAACGAGATTTTTGCTGAGCAGTTCAGCGTTAGCGATAAAGTGGATTATCTGCTCAATGAGACGAAAAACGGAAGGCCGCTGACGCTGGGCCGTCTGTTCCGCGGCATGCGTTCGCGTCAGGAGATCGTCTGTACGTTTCTTGCCATGCTGGAGTTGATGAAAATAAATCGCCTTGCCGCCCGGCAGGATAATCAATTCGGAGAAATTGTTATTGAGCAGATCGAAGGCGGCGAGGCGGAACCCGTTTTACAGGAGGATGAATTGATATGAGCAACATAGAAGTGCTTCCTGAGCTTAAACAGATCCTTGGGTCATTGTTATTTGCGGCGAAAAAACCGCTGAACGCCAAAGAGCTGCGCAAAGTGTTGACCGATGCAGGATCCAATTACGGCGGGCCTTACGAACAGTTCGCGGGCATCAAAGAGGACGAAATCATCGCCGCGCTGGGCGAGCTGACCCATGAGCTGGCGCACGGCAGCACCGGGCTTTGCATTGCCGAAGTGGCGCACGGCTACCGCCTGCAGAACGAGATCAACTGTGGCCCATGGGTGCGCACATTGCTCGATAAGGACAAGACGGCGCGTCTTTCCAAACCTGCGCTCGAAACGCTAGCCATCGTTGCCTACCGTCAGCCGATTCTACGCTCCGAGATCGAATCCGTTCGTGGCGTCGCCGTCGATCAGGTCTTGCGCAACCTCGTTGAAATACAGCTGGTTAAAGTTGTTGCCCGGAGCGATCTGCCCGGCCGGCCATGGCTTTTTGGCACCACTCAGCGTTTTCTCGAGCACTTCGGTTTGCGTTCGCTCGACGAAATGCCCGGAATGGAAGAACTCAAGCGCATGGAAAAGACGGAACGGACAAAAACTTTCCCTGCGATGGAAAAAGAGCTAGAACTGCGAGCGGGACAGGCGGCAACGGAGGATGATGATGAGTCTGGAGAAGCTGAGGAAACAGATTGACGGTCTCGATGCGGAGCTGATGAAACTCCTCAACGAGCGAATCAAGGTTGCTCTCGAAATCGGGAAAACCAAAAAAGAGCAGGGCGGCGAAATCTATGTGCCGTCCCGCGAGAAAGCCGTCTTTGACCGGATTTCTGCGCTTAACAGCGGGCCGCTCCCTGAAGAATCAGCGCGCGCCATCTACCGCGAAATCATGTCGGCCGCGCTTGCGCTTGAGAGCCATCTCAAAATTGCCTATCTTGGCCCGCCCGCCACCTTTACGCATCAGGCCGCGCACGCCAAATTCGGTGCCAGTGTCGACNNTCACCGGAACGCAGCTTAAAATCTGTGCTGAAATTTATCTGCCGGTCTCGCTTTACCTGCTGGCCTCTGTACCGAAAGACAAAATCACCCGCGTTTGCAGTAAGCAGGAAGCCATCGGCCAGTGCCGCCGCTGGCTCAGCGAAAACCTCTCCGGTGTCGAGCTTGATGCTGTCAACAGCACTGCGCTGGCCGCCGAAATGGCCGCCAAAAGCGACTGCGGTGCTATTGCCAGTTTACTGGCTGCTGACCTTTATGGCCTGAACGTCATCGCTGAAAATATTCAGGATGCCGGCGGCAATACCACTCGTTTTCTTGTCATCGGAAAAAGCTACAGCCAGCCTACCGGTGAAGACAAAACCTCCATCTACTTCAGCTTCAAAAACGAAGTCGGCGCACTGCACGCCGCGCTGGACGTGCTCAAAGACAACGGCATCAACATGAGCAAAATCGAATCGCGCCCCAGCAAAAATAAAGCATGGGAATATTACTTCTTCATCGACTTCGAAGGCCATGCTACTGACCCGAATGTAAGCAAAGCGCTCAAAGAACTTGAAAGCCGTTGCGCGATACTCACGGTGCTCGGTTCGTATCCCAAAGTGGATGTTTGAGTTTCCACACCTTGGAACTTTTTCTTCCAAACCTTGGAAAAATATGAGTGAGCCATTAAAACTTTCAGTCGGCGTAGTGGCCTGGAACGAAGAATCCGGCATTGTTCCGGCGCTGGAATCCATTCTGAGACAAACCATCTTTCGCGACGCGCGCAGCCTCGGCTTCGAAACGGAACTCATCGTCATCGCCAACGGCTGCACGGACGGCACCGTCGAGGTCACCGCATCGCTGTTCGAAAAACTGNNCTTCGTCTATTTCGTGAATGCCGATATTGTCATCGACCGTCCGGACGCATTTGCAAAGATGCTCCATGAGCTTCAGTCCAACCGGGAGATGCAGGTTATTTCGCCTGTCGGGCGCAAGCATATTGAAGCCGCGAAATGTAAAACGCTCTGCGACCGCCTGAATCTGGCCGTCACCCGCTTCACCGAGAAAAACCAGACCGCCCAGGTGCGCGGACACTGCTTTTGTGCGCGCGCTGATGCGCTGCGTTCTGTCTGGCTTCCGAAACAGTTTCCCGGCGCAGTCGACGGCGCCTTCAAACGGATGATCATCAGTGACATGGCCTCGACTCCGGATAATCCGGCGCGTATCGGTCTCGCGCGCAATGCCGGTTATACCTTTGAGGCGTATCGTACGTTCCGTGACATCTATAACCGCCGTGTCCGGCTCTTCGTCGGCCAGACCTTCATTGAAACGCTCATGCGTCACCTCAAAACCATGCGCGCAGAACAGCCGACCCTGGATCTGATGGCGTACTTGCGGGCGCGCGACGAAACCGATCCGTCGTGGCTGCATCGTCTCGTACAGCTCAGTATCCACGTCAAAGGACTGTTTCCGACCATGCCGTCGCCGTGGTTTCGTTTCCGCTTTTGGAAAAATCCGGGAATCAACATCTTTAAGAAACTCGGCCTGTTTCCGGTCGCCGTCATCGCCTTTGTCTTTGATATTCCCGTCTTTCTCTCCGCCGCATGGCACCTCAAAACCGGCCGTGTTTCCAACGTTTGGAAAGACACGAAGAACAAAGAAACAAACCTCACAGCCCCGACTGCATAAAGGAGTTTTCTGTGCCGTCTCATACTCATCCATTCCGCGTCCGCTACAGTGAAACCGATCAGATGCAGACGTTCTATAACTCCCGTGCGCTGGAATGGTTTGAAATCGGCCGCACTGAACTGTCGCGCATGATGGGAATTCCCTATACCGAGTGGGAACGACGTGGTGTACGCATTCCGCTGATCGAAGCGCATGTGTATTTCACCGGTCGCGCAAAATACGACGATCTTCTGGAAATCACCACAAGCATTCATCGCGAAGGAGGTGNNTCGAAAACCGTATTGTGCAGACGGACGGTTCCGGCGATGTGGCTCACGGATATACCGTACATGCTATGCTCGGTGCAAACGACCATCCGATCCGCATGCCGGACTGGATTAAAGAACTTTTGGAGAAAGAACAATGAGCATTAAAACCCGCGAATGGATTTCCAATATACCGGTTTACGAGCCGGGCAAACCGATTGAAGAAGTTTCCCGCGAACTCGGCTTCGACGACATTTCCGAAATCATCAAAGTAGCATCCAACGAAAACGAACTCGGCCCGTCGCCGAAAGCAATGAAAGCGATGGCTGCTGCCACGACAGAAATGCACCGCTACCCTGACGGCGGCTGTTTTTACCTGAAAGATAAACTTGCCGCAAAGCTCGGCGTTAAACCGCAGAACCTGCTCTTCGGTAACGGAAGCAACGAACTGATCGAGTTTCTCGGTCATGTTTTACTTGGTCCCGACACGAACCTCGTGATGAGCGAAGGTGCATTTGTTGTCTATCGTCTCGTCGCTGCGCTCTTTAATGCCAAAACCGTTGCGGCTCCGATGAAAAAATTCGCGCACGACCTCGACGCCATGCTCGACGCCGTCACGCCGCAGACCCGCATGGTGATTATTTGCAATCCGAACAATCCGACCGGCACCATCGTCTCGTCCGCGAAAATCAAAGCCTTCCTCAAAAAACTGCCCGCAACCGTACTGGCGGTCTTTGACGAAGCCTATTTCGAATTCATGCCCGACGACAAAAAGCCTGACCTCATCAAAGAAATTCACAAAGGACGCGAAAACGTCATCGTCTTGCGCACCTTTTCCAAAGCCTACGGACTGGCCGGGCTGNNCAAAAACCCGCAAGACGAATTTCCAAGGATTGGAACTTTTTGCCCGCGAGTTTCCAAAGGTTGGAAAGGGATTGGCGTTTGTGCCGTCGTACGCCAACTTCATCCTTGTCAAAACCGGCAACGGCCGCGAGGTCTTCAAAGAACTGCAGAAGCGCAAAGTCATCGTCCGCCCCATGGACGGCTATGGCCTGCCCGACTGGATTCGCATCACCATCGGAACGTCCGCCCAGAACCGCGCCGTCCTCAAAGCACTCAAAGAAATTCTGTAGAGAGCTTTAATCGCGAATGATGCGAATGAACGCGAAAATTTGTTGCCGGCGGAAGGGTGACTAAAGGTGGGGCAGGTTCATTTTCCAAACCTTGGAAACATCCGCGTTTATCTGTGTCCATCCGCGGTTAAATCATCCAACCATTGCCACTTCGCTTCGCTCGTTGCCGTCGCAATAGCGCCAGCCTCTCTNNTTCGTAGAAGCAGTTCCAGCGTTCGTTGAGCCGTTCGAAGAGTTCGCGCGCTTTGCCGACCAGCTCTTCTTTGTTTTTGAGTAGCGGGAAGACCGCAACTTTGTACGGTGCGATGCACGGCGCAAAGCGCAGGACGACGCGGGCTTCATAGCCTTCAGGGGCCTGTTTTCCCGGCTCCGCGGGGAGGACTTCACCCCCGCCCTTTTGGGT
>DINM01000120.1 GCA_002423675.1 Verrucomicrobia bacterium UBA5540 | reverse complement strand
CGCCGCATTCTGGTAGAGCGTAAGCAGCCGGAGCATGTGCCGGCGATTCCCGCCGATGAGGTGCAGGTGAAGCAGGCTTTTTTCAATCTCATTAAAAATGCGATTCAGGCGATGGCAGACGGCGGTATTCTGAAGATCGGTGTCGAGGTGTCGGAACGCTTTGTGAGCCTTTGCTTTGCGGACAATGGACCGGGTATTACTTCGGAAAATCTCGGCGCGATTTATGAGCCCTATCACACGACCAAAACAACCGGTTNNGGATGTCGCTGTTGGAAGCGCCAAAGAAGGAGAAGCCTGAATGAGTGCAAAATCAACGATTCTCATCGTGGATGATGAAAAGAATACCCGCGAAGGGCTGGCGCGGGCTTTGCGCCGTTCGTATGAGGTGCTGATTGCCGAGAGCGGTGCGACGGCGCTGAATCTTTTGAGCGAAAAACCGGTGGATGTAATGCTGAGCGACCTGCGAATGCCCGGCATGAACGGCATGACGCTCATGCAGCGTGCGCTGGCCGTTTCACCGCAGCTGATTTGCATTCTGCTGACAGCCTATGGAAATATTGAAACAGCGGTGGATGCGATGCGTCATGGCGCAACTGATTTTCTGACGAAGCCGGTGAATCTGGAGCAGCTGGAGATGGTGCTGAAACGCGTTTTGCGTTCGCGCAGTGCCGAGACAGAAAACCTACAACTTCATGAACAGCTGGACAGCAAGTTTGGGATAGAGAATATCATCGGCAGTTCGCCGGAGATGCAGCAGATTTTTGATACGGTTCGACAGGTGGCGGCTTCGCGGGCGACGGTGCTGATTCAGGGCGAGAGCGGAACCGGGAAGGAACTGATCGCTAAGGNNCATGAAAAAGGCGCGTTTACCGGTGCGGCGGAGCGGCGCAAGGGCCGCTTTGAGTTGGCAGACGGCGGATCGCTTTTTCTCGATGAAATCGGCGAAATTGATGCGAGTGTGCAGGTGAAGATTCTGCGCGCACTTGAGGAACGGCGTTTTGAACGCGTCGGCGGGCAGGAGCCGGTTGACGTCGATACGCGGCTGATTGCGGCGACGAATCGCGATCTGAAGAAAATGGTGGCAGACGGTAGATTTCGTGAAGACTTATATTACCGCCTGTATGTAATTGTGATTCATCTTCCGGCGTTGCGTGAGCGTACGAGTGATATTCCCATGCTGCTGAAACATTTTCTGGACGAGTTTAATCAAGAAAACGGTCGGGCTATTGAAGGGTTTTCTCCGGATGCGCTGGATCTGCTGACGGCCTACGGTTGGCCCGGAAATGTGCGGGAACTGCGTAATGTTGTTGAGCAGATGGTGGTGTTGTCCCGGTCGCAGCGAATCGGAGTGCGCGATCTTCCATTACATATTCGAGATGCCGGCGGCTCGAACGGATCCGTATCATTAGGAACCGGCACACTGGAAGAGATGGAAAAACGGGCCATCCGGCAGGCGCTAAAAACGGCCGGCGGAAACCGGACGCATGCGGCGGAGGCGCTGGGAATCAGTCGGAGAACCCTGCATCGTAAAATCGCGGAGTACGGTTTTACCGAAGTTGAATGAGTTTAGGGTTGAAGAAGAAGAAGTGTTCAAGGATGCTTGTTCGGTTCGTCATTCGTAATGGATAAAACGCAATTGATGAGGAGTGTTTTTTGCAATTACGAATTACTCGTCACGTATTTATTGTATATGGTTAATTTGCATTTTTTAGGGCAGACCGGATATTTTGATTGGAGAGAATCCTATGGCAAAAAAGAACCACCAACCCTTTGAGTCCACTCTGCAGGATCTTGTGTATAGCGTGGATACCGGCCTAGGTCAGAAAATTATCCGCACGACTCTTTTTTGCCTTTTTGTCATTGGACTGATCATTATTTTTACTGCTCGCCAGTTTCGCGGGCTCGACACCGAAGCGGCCATGGATTATGCGCAACTGGGGCAGAATCTGGCTCAGTCTAATCACTATATCACACAGTGTGTTCGTCCGGTGACGATTGCCGATGTTTCTGCGCACAGTTTCGACGGTGATGCGCGGATTATGTATCATCCCGAAATTATCAAGCCACCGCTTTATCCTGCATTGTTGGCGGCTGATTTTAAATTTTTTCATTTAATCGGCGTTGATTTGTTTCCGAATAGTGAGGCCTTTCAGGGAATACGAATCTATCCGGCCGAACAAATGGCGATTATTCCGCTGAACCATTTATTTGCGGCGTTGAGCGGGTTGCTTCTCTATCTACTGGGGAAAAAGCTGTTTTCTCACAAAATCGGGTTGTTGAGTGTGTTAACCTACTTTTTGAGCGAAATGGTCTGGAGGGACAGCATCAAGGGAACCGGAATTCCCGTTCTTGTATTTTGTGTTCTAGGGGCGGTCTATTTTGCGCTGCTGGCCATGATCCACCGCCGAGAGCGGAGACCGTTCTGGAGTTGGGGGCTGTTTCTACTGATTTCTATTCTTTTTTCTGCAGCTGCTTTTCTGACGAATTATGCGGCGCTGGCGGTTATTCCCGGAGTGGCGCTGTTTATCTGGATGATGGGTTCGCGCACCCAGCGCGGTGGTTACGTGGCGTTCTTTTACCTCGCATTGGTCTTTTTAACCCTTTCCCCATGGCTTCTCCGAAATTACCATGTTTCGGGATCGCCGCTCGGTTTGGCTCCGCAAATTGCGCTGATCGATTCTGCCAAGTATCCCGGCGATGCCCTGATGCGCACTCTAAAGCCCTCTTTCAGTCTGTTTGCCGATCTGAATACGGCCAAAGCCAAATGGTCTAAAAACTTTAATGATCTCTATGAAAACGGATTTACCTCAATGGGCGGCGGCCTGATGATCGCCTTTTTTATGGTAACGTTTTTTTACCGGTTTGTTCGCGTTCCGGTGCACAACCTGCGCTGGGGCATCGGTCTTTCGATGGTTCTGTTTTTCATCGGTGTCTGCTTTTTTGGTAAAACAGCCCTTCCACTTTACCATATCTTCTGGCCGTTTGTAATTCTCTACAGTTTGGCTTTCTTTTCTATTCTTCTGGATCGTCTGGATCTGCACATTGAGCTCTATAAAATGGGGCTAACCTCGCTGTTTATCGGCCTGACGGCATTGCCGCTGTTCGTTACAATTTTTCTTTCGCCGCGGCCCGGTCCCTCGTACCCGCCTTACTATGCTCCGTTTATCATGCGCGTCAGCGAGCTGCTCAAACCGAATGAAGTCATGTGTACGGACATGCCGTGGGCGACTGCCTGGTACGGAAAGCGCACCTCTATTCTGCTACCACAAACTCTCGACGATTACTACGAAATCAACGACTACCGCAAATACATCAGCGGGCTCTACATCACGACTCTTACAAAAGATAAACCCTTTATTTCCTCCCTGATCGAAGGGCCTGAAAAAACATGGTTCCCGATCATGATGGGCCGTCTTCCAAAAGACTTCCCTCTGAAACAGGGGTTTGCGTTGAACAAGCAGGATCAGATTTTCCTAACCGACAGTGTCCGCTGGGGTACCGATCAAGTCCAAAAACTCGGCGAAGGTGGTGAGAAGCAGAGTGCAGAGCAGTAACTGGAGCAGGCTCATGCGGATTGTTTTTTTTGGATCGGCTGCCATCGGATTTCCAGTGCTGGAAGCTCTACTTTCCAGTCCGCAGGACGACATCGTTGCCGTTGTAACTCAGCCGAACCGGCCCGCCGGACGCAAACAGCAGCCCACTCCCTGTCCGGTTAAACTTTTCGCAGAGCAGCGCGGGCTTCCTGTGCTGTCTCCTGAAAAAATCAAAGACAGCCAATCTGAACTGGCCGCGCTGGCTGCGGATCTGTTCGTTGTATTTGCCTACGGACAGTATATTCCGCAGTCCGTGTTGTGCCTTCCTGTGCAAGGGGCGATCAACCTGCATCCGTCGCTGCTTCCCAAGTACCGCGGATCATCTCCCATTCAACGAGCCGTGGCCAACGGCGATACCGTAACCGGCGTTACGATTCTCTATGTGAGCGACAAAATGGATGCCGGGGATATCATCCTTCAGCGCGAAGTTCCGATCCGTTCGGAAGACACCTCCGTCACCCNNAAGCCGGTACTTGCACAAGAGGGGGCCAGCCTTCTGATGGAGGCCGTTGAACAGATTCGCAGTGGCACCGTTCAGCGATATCCGCAGAACGAAGCCGATGCGACCGAAGTGGAAAAACTCACCAAGGAAGATGGGCGACTTGATTGGATGCTTCCCGCCGCCGTTCTGCGCAATCGGATTCGCGGTTTTGTTCCCTGGCCCGGCTGCTTCTGCGAGCTTCCGGACGGACGGCGACTCAAGGTGTTGCGTGCTGCGGTTGAAGATCGCGCAGGAACGCCCGGTGAAATTCTTGAATCGACCGGAACCGGCCTTCTCGTGGCGGCTGGAGAGGATGCCCTGCGATTGCTGGAGGTGCAGCCCGCCGGAAAAAATGTTATGGACGGGGCGGCATATCTGCGGGGCTATGCGCCTGAACCGGGGCTTCGTCTGTCATAAACCCGGTTTCTTTCAGCCGCTCTTTGAGCTCTTTGGACTCCGGATTCAGTTCCAGAGCTTTCTTCCAATGTTTGGAAGCTTCATCCGGATTTCCCAATTTGCGATAGGTATCGCCTAGATGCACCAGAATATCCGGATCATTCTGAATGACAGCCTGAGCTTTCTGCAGTTCATTCAGCGCATCGGCATAACGTCCCTGTTGATAATAAATCCATCCCAGTGTATCGAGGAAGGCTCCATTTTCCGGCTCGACCGCCAGCGCTTTATGAATCAACTCCAGCCCTGAATCCAGTTTTTCGCCGCGCTCCGCCCACATATAGGCGACATAGTTCTGTGATGCCGCAACTACGGGTTCTTCTCCTGTTGCGATGGCTTTGAAGAAAAGTTTTTCAGCGGGCTCAAGCTGGCCAGCTTGTTCATACAGCGCTGCATACTGGTAATAGAACGCACCGCTGAGGAGGTTGGTTTGTGCGGTCTTTTGCGCGAGCGCTTCGAATCGCCGAGCGGTCTCCAGCGCCTTCGGATAGTCCTTTTGTTCGGCTTGCAGTGCCATTAGGTAGTACAGCGGCTCAACAGCATCTGGACTTAATGTATGGAATGTATTTAAAAGTTCACTCGAGTTTTTAACGGAGAGTGGCGTCTGATCGCTCAGCAGAGAGGCCATGAACTGGTTAAGTACCGCTGGACTGTTCGTATAGGTCAACGCCAACGTTTGAGCGGCAACCTCCACGTGTCCGCTTTTTTGTGCGGAGATTAAAAAATTGTACAGAAAGAACGGGTTAGACGACCACTCTGCTTCGGGTGATTGGGTGCGTACCTGATCGAGTGCGGAGTAGGCGTCGTCGTAGCGATTCTGTTGCAGATGCAGGTAGCCCAAAACGGTGTGGAGGCGGTCGTCATCTGGATGACATTCAAGGGCTTTTTCTAAAATATTTTCAGCCTCTTCATTCTGATGAGCGCCGATATAAAGCGATCCCAGCTGTGCGTAATAATAAACTGCAGCTTGTGGGTGATCGCGCAGATGTTCCTCCAGATGTTCAATCAGTCGGGACGTTTCTTCTTCCGGCATTTTTTCAGCGAGATACTGAAGCCACAGTTCAGGCTCGGTACCGGTGTCTTCCGCCAGCTGATCATAGACGGCCATGGCCTCATCGTATTTTCCGGTTTGGATTAGAAGATTAAAAACCTGACGAGCGAGGGGCATGTCGGATGGGGCGTAAATGCGGGCTTCCTGAAAAGCATGTAACGCTTCGTCCGGTTGTTTTACTGCCAGCAGAGCAAGGCCAAGCTGCTGCCAGCGGAGCGGTTCCTGAGATTCCAGAGTCAGAGACTGCCGTAAAAATCCGATTCCTTTCTGAATGGCGTCTTTTGCGGACGGAACATCTCCCAAACTGCGGGCGCGGTCGAGGCAAAGGGTTCCCATCAGGTAAAGCAGTTCGGTGTTATTCGGTTGAAGAGATAAAGCGGTACGGATAGTTTTTAACGCGTTATCGCGTTGATCCTGAATAAGATAAAGCCGGGACAAAAAGACCGGCGCATCTGGATTTTCCGGAAAATCTACCAGAATGTTCCGGAATAACGCCTCGGAACGATCCAGATGATCGGTCAGGGCATACACCCGGGCCAGCAGCAGTTGCGGTTCCGCCTCGTTTGGATGATGTTTCAACAGACCGCGAGCCAGGCGTAGGGCATCCTCCGGTCGCTTTAGCTTCAATGCCACCGATACGGCGGGAGCATAGAGTTTTGCTTCGCCGGGATCGAGCTGGATCGCCGCTTCTAGGTGTTCGAATGCCGCCACCGGATCGCCGCCGGTTTCAGCCAAAAGGCCTAGACTAAAATGAGACAAAGCCCCAGCTTGCGCATCTGCGCTCAACCGAGGCTTTGAAGGCGACGCGCACCCGCTGAAAAAGAACAGACCGCCGAGCAGCAGAGCTTCGGTGATCCGGACTTTTCGGGAGATGCGCATAACAACCCCTCTTTTCAGAGAAAAATTATTTCTTTTTATGCCGGACTTCACGACGACGTTTGCGCCGTTTGTGTTTCGACATTTTGGTTTTACGCCATTTTTTAATGGTACCCATGGTTCTGTGTTCTTTTATGCGCTTATGCTACAACTTTATTTAAGCCGATTTCAATAATGCCTTCCGCCCCGGCGGCTTTCAGTTCAGGGATAATTTCCCGAACCACCGATTCGTCCACCACCGTTTCAACCGCGTACCAACCGTCGTCCGAGAGACCGCTTACTGTCGGTGTATGCAGTGCTGGAAGTAGTTTTTTAACTTGCGGGAGATTTGTTTCATTCACGTTCATCTTGAGCAGCACCTTGTCGGCGGCGTTTAGCGCGGCCGTCAGCAGGAGGGCGATTTTCTCAAGCTTCGAGCGTTTCCAATCATCGGCCCATGCCGATTTGTTGGAGAAAAATTTGGTGTAGGACTCCATCAGGGTGTCTACAATGCGCAGACTGTGTGCGCGCAGCGACGAGCCGGTTTCGGTGATATCCACAATCGCGTCGGCGAAATCGGGCACTTTGACTTCGGTGGCGCCCCAGGAGAATTCGACTTCGGCCTTTACGCCGTTTTTGGCAAGCCAGCGTTCGACAATTCCAACGCCTTCGGTAGCGATGCGTTTTCCTTCGAGATCCTTAACGGATTGAATCGACGATTTTTCCGGAACGGCCAGCACCCAGCGAACCGGGCGTTTGGTCTGTTTGGAATAAACCAGACNNGCTTCAATCCAGTCCAGACCGGCAATTCCGGCGTCGAGCATGCCGAGTTCGACATAGCGGCTCATTTCCTGTGGACGGAGCAGGCGGAGTTCAATCTCGTTATCGTCAATGGAAGGAAAATAGGATCGCGAGTTTCCGGAAATGTGAAATCCGGCTTTTGCAAATAGCGAATAGGTGGAGTCCTGAAGACTCCCCTTGGGTAATCCTATAATTAATTTGTTCATATTCTCTAAGTTGCTTCCTTTTCTAAACAAGAGCGTCGGACTATACGGAAAACCCTATAGGCAGTCTACCGTTATTTGAGCTTTTTCCAACTCGGGCAGATTGTAAGTTTAAATGACGCATTTTTAGAGAGACCCTTTGAGTTGTTGGCCGGATGAAATTGATCCGCAGCTTACGTAAAGTACTGACATTGTCAGACCCTCATGATTTTGTCGGTCGTGATTTTGTCATTTAAAAAAGTTCACCTTGCCCGGGTTTGGGGGTCGGGGCCGGTTTTCCGCCGAGCAGTTTGAGGAAGGAGGCTTCGTCGAGCACTTTGACGCCGAGTTCTTCCGCTTTGGTCAGTTTGGAGCCCGCTTTTTCTCCGGCGACGACATAGGAGGTGTTTTTTGAGACACTCGAAGTCACTGCTCCGCCGCGTGCGCGGATCAGTTCGCCTGCCTCGTCGCGGCTCAGATGTTCCATTGTTCCGGTGAGAACGAAGGTAAGACCCGCGAATTCATCACTTTCGGCTTGGGCGGTCTGTTCAAAGTTGACGCCGGCGGCCTGCAGGCGTTCGATGAGCTGGCGGTTTTCCAATGTCTGGAAAAATTCGACGATGCTTTTTCCAACGATTGGACCGATATCGCGGATTTCTTCCAAACATTGGATGTCGGCGGTCATCAGTTTTCCAATGTTTGGAAAATTCTGCGCGAGAACACGCGCCGAGCCGCTGCCGACGTGGCGGATGCCGAGCGCGAAGAGGATGCGGTCGAACGGGCGGCTTTTGCTGGCTTCGATTCCGTCGTTGAGGTTCTGCGCTTTCTTTTCTTTGAAGCCTTCGAGACCTAGAAGCTGAGATTTTTTGAGGTCGTAGAGATCGGCGGGGCTATTGACGAGTCCGGCATCGACGAGGGCTTCGACAATCGATTCGCCGAGGCCGTCGATATCCATGCCGTTGCGCGAAGCGAAGTAAGTGAGCCAGCGTTTGAGCATGGCGGGGTGGTGCAGGTCGTCGATTCGCCAGGCGACNNAGCGCTTTGCAGGCGGCCTGCATGTCGAACGGCTTTTCTTTGCCGGTGCGCTTTTCGGTGACGACGCGCACGACGGCCGGAATAATTTCTCCGGCTTTTTCGACGATGACACGGTCGCCGGTGCGGATGTCTTTGCGCTTAATTTCGTCTTCGTTGTGCAGCGTGGCGCGTTTAACGACGGTTCCGGCGAGCTGCACCGGTTTGAGTTCGGCGACGGGTGTGAGCACGCCGGTGCGTCCGATCTGGATAGTGATTTCTTCCAGCGTGGTTTCTGCCTGCTCGGGTTCGTATTTGTAGGCGACGGCCCAGCGCGGGCTTTTTGCGGTCGAGCCGAGCTGTTCGTAAAGATCGCGCTGGTTGACTTTGATCACGCCACCGTCCATCTCGAAGGGGAAACTGCGTTTCATGCCTTCAAGTTCATCGAGTCGGATGAGGACTTCAGTAATTTCCGGGCAGACCCAGAATTGCGGCGTAATGCGGAATCCGTACTGAGTCAGAGCTGCCAGCATCTCTTCGTGCGTTTCGAACGTTGTCGAGCATTCGCCGAGGCCGTAGAAAAGGGCGTCGAGCGGGCGGGACGCGACGATTTTCGGGTCGAGCTGTTTGAGCGATCCGGCGCAGGCGTTTCGCGGGTTGGCAAAGGGCTCGAGCCCGGCTTCCTGCCGCTCTTCATTGAGTTTGAGAAATCCTTCGCGGGTCATGAAGACCTCACCGCGCACTTCGAGCACCTCAGGAGGATTTTCGGAAAGTCGCAGCGGAATGGTTTTGATCGTGCGGATGTTGGCGGTGACGTCGTCGCCGGTGGTGCCGTCGCCGCGTGTGACGGCGCGGACGAGCGTTCCGTATTCATAACGCAACGAAATGGCAACGCCGTCGATTTTCGGTTCGAGGACGTAGGAGTAAGGCGTTTCACCGAGCAGTTTTTTGACGCGGGCATCGAACTCGATCAGCTCTTCTTTATTGTAGGTGTTGGCGAGGCTGATCATCGGGACGGAGTGGCGGAAGTTTTTAAATTCTTTAAGTGGTTCGCCACCGACGCGGAGGGTCGGGCTATCTAAGCGGGCCAGTTCAGGAAACTGTTTTTCGAGGTCTTCGAGTCGTTTTAAGAGGGCGTCGTATTCACGGTCAGAAATCGAAGGGTTGGCTTCATTATAATAGAGGTAGTTGTTGTGCTCGATTTCGGCACACAGTTTTTCTATTTCATTCCGTGCGTCGGTGCTGTTTAATGCGTTACTCATTAGGCAGAAGCTATCACGGGGATTTTTCCATGAAAATTAAATTCTGGAAGATGCACGGTGCACGGAATGATTTCGTGTTGTTTGACGACCGGCGCGGCGGGTTCCCTGTCGACGATCCGGCGTTTATCAGTCATGTCGCGGCTCGTCATTCAGGGATCGGCGCGGAAGGGGTGATTCTGATTCAGAAGTCGGAAACGGCTGATTTTTTTATGCGATTTTTTAATCCAGACGGCGGACAGGCCGAGATNNGCTTGGACTTGCAGAAAAGAAAATGACGATTGAGACGCTTGCCGGACAGATTGAGGCACAGGTGATGCAAAAAGGGGTGCGACTTTGGATGACCGCGCCGTCGGATTGGGAGCTGAACGGATCGCTGGATATGGGCGGAAGGCACTTGACGTACGGATTGGTGAATACCGGGGTTCCGCATGCGGTGATGCGTACTGGTGAGTTGAGGGATGTGGATGTGCACGAGGTGGGCTCGGCGGTGCGGCGTCACCGTCAGTTTGCACCCGAGGGCACGAATGTAAATTTTATGGAGATTTCGCCGGACGGGGATTTATTTGTGCGCACCTATGAGCGCGGTGTAGAGGCGGAGACTCTGGCCTGTGGAACCGGTGTGACGGCATGCGGGCTGATTGCGGCGAAAAACGGCTGGGTGAAGCTTCCGGTGAAGATCCATGTGGCCAGTGGTGATGTGCTGACGGTCGATGCCGAACTGACAGAGGAGGGTGCGCGCGGCGTAACCCTGACCGGCCCGACCGAGCATGTTTTTGAAGGCAGCATTGAATATAAGGGAAAATAATATGGCAATTGAAGTGGGCAAAAAGGCTCCGGCATTTACGTTGAAAGGCAGCGATGGGGAAACCCATTCCTTGAAAGACTATGCGGGAAAGACGGTGGTGCTCTATTTTTATCCGAAGGATAATACGCCCGGCTGCACCAAGGAGGCCTGCGGTTTTCGTGATCTGCAGCCGAAGCTGAAAAAACTTAATGCCGTGGTACTGGGGATCAGTAAAGATTCGCTGGAATCGCACGATAAGTTTATCGGCGACTTCAAACTTCCGTTTGTGCTGCTGTCCGATCCGGATACGAAAGTGATGCAGGCGTATGGTGCCTACGGTGAGAAAATGCATTATGGCAAATTGATTGTCGGCACAACCCGTACGACGACGATCATCGGACCGGATGGAAAAGTTTCCAAACATTGGAAAAAAGTTCCGAAGGCCGACGCACATCCAGCCAAGGTGCTCGAATTTCTGGAGGCTTTACCTAAATGACGGAGACAGGATTTTGTTTAGGATCGAATATCGGGGGACGATTGCGGTTGCTGAGTCAGGCCAAGACACTGATCCTGCTGGATCCGCAAGTGCGGTTCGTCGATCAGTCGTCCGTCTATGAAACCGAGCCGGTGGATGTGAAGTCGAAATACAGAAGCATGAAGTTCCTCAATGCGATCCTGATTGTAGAGAGCCCGTATACGGCGGAAGAGTGGCTTCCGAAAATTAAAAAAATTGAGACGACCTTGCAGCGGGTGCGCACGGAAGATCGCAATGCTCCGCGAACGATCGATATTGATATTCTGTTCTCNNGCTGTTACAGGTTCCGCATCCGCGCTGGTCGGAACGTCGCTTTGTGGTTCAACCGTTGGCTGATGTCCGCTCCGAATTCGTACTGCCCGGAACCAAGAGTTCGGTTCGTAAAGTTCTTGCGCAGATGCCTGATAAGGACGATGTTCGGGTTTTTTCTGAAAAGTGGTGAATTTATGAAGTGGACAGTTTCAAAAATCAAAGCGCTTAAAGGTGGGCAAAAGATCGCGGTGCTGACGGCATATGACGCGCTGAGCGCGCGCTATGTAGACGAAGCGGGCATTCCGATGATTCTGGTCGGCGATTCTTTGGCGAATACCGTGCTTGGCTATGAAACGACCCTCCCGGTGACGATGGACGAAATGGTGCATCATGCCGCCGCCGTTTCACGTGGTGTGATGGAGGGGTTGATTGTTGCCGACATGCCGTTTATGTCCTATCAAGGCACGTTGGAGCATGCCTTGGAAAACGCCGGACGCTTCGTTAAGGAAGGTCGCGCCGATGCCGTTAAGATCGAAGGCGGCGCGATTCGTATAGAGCTGATTGAGCGGCTGGTCGCCAACGGGATTCCGGTGCTCGGTCATATCGGCCTGACTCCTCAGAGTGTGAAAGAGACCGGCTACAAAGTGCAGGGGAAAACCGATAAGTCGGCGCGTAAGTTGATGGACGATGCGTTGGCACTGGAGCAGGCGGGTGTTTTTGCCATCGTGCTCGAATGCGTGCCGGCTGAGCTGGCGCAGAAGCTTACCGCCGCACTGAACGTTCCAACCATTGGAATCGGGGCGGGGCCGGATTGTGACGGACAGGTGCTGGTCTTTACCGATCTGCTTGGCATGGGGCACGGACGGGCGCCGAGCTTTGTCAAAAAATTTGCCGACCTCAGGCCGCAGATTCAGGACG
>DINM01000036.1:21910-22169 GCA_002423675.1 Verrucomicrobia bacterium UBA5540 | reverse complement strand
TCGTCGACGATCCAGCGGATCGGCGCGTCTTTGAGCCCGTTGAGCGCAGCGTTTTCGCGCGCCCATTCGACCATCCCCTTGGAGGCGTCGAGGTGGCAGACTTCTGCGCCGCCTTGCGCGGCGGCCATTGTCGAGCCGCCGGAGTAGGCGAAGAGGTTGAGCACATTTACGGCGCCAACTTGATCTTTGCGTTTCTGGACGGTTTCGCGGATCCATTTCCACATGACGCGCTGCTCAGGGAAAATGCCGAGGTGGCCGA
>DINM01000036.1:3086-21832 GCA_002423675.1 Verrucomicrobia bacterium UBA5540 | reverse complement strand
GCTCTAACCAGCTGAGCTACTCCGCCGTGAGAAAGGCCAGAACATAGAAAAAGCTGTTTAGGTTAGCAAGTGCAATGTGGTAAGAATCCCTCGCATATGAATCTGATTCTTCTTCATCCCCATGAGACGGACGCCGCAGGCCGCATTTGCCTGTCCGGGGAACGCGCCGAACACATACGCAAGGTCTTGCGTGCAACGCCCGGAAAGTCCTTGAAAATCGGATTGATCAACGGGCCGAAAGGCGCGGGAATCGTCGAAGAAATTCGTGACAGCGAGGTGGTTTTACAGTGCACGTTCGACAAGGCGACTCCGCCGCGTCCTACTGTTGATTTGCTTTTGGCTCTACCTCGCCCGAAAGTGATGAAGCGCCTCTGGGCGCAGCTTGCCGCGCTCGGCGTCGGACGGATTATTCTGACGAACGCTGAGAAGGTTGAGCGTTGTTATTTCGACAGCCACGTTCTCGAGCCGGATNNTGAAACGTTTCCAAACATTGGAAAAAAACTCCTCGCCGACCCCTCCGGCACACAAACCGTTTTCCAATGTTTGGAAAACAATAAGCCACAACGCAGTTGCCTCGCAGTCGGCCCCGAGGGCGGCTGGACGCCGTATGAGCTGGAACTGTTCGCCGCGCACGGTTTTCAGGCGTTCAACGCCGGGTCCCGGATTCTGAGAACGGATACCGCCTGTGTTGCATTACTTTCCCTGCTTACGCTACTCTCCGGCTCAAATGAAAAATAAATTAAACCAACAGCTTGCTACCGGTTTTGGCTTTGGTCTTAGCCGCTTTATGCCCGGAACGGTCGGAACGCTTTGGGGACTTCCGCTGGCGTGGATTGTCATGCAGATCCCGTCGGTGAATCTTCAAGTTGTGGTCTGTCTGATTTTTACGATGATTGCCATTCCAATTTGCGAAGCGGCGGAAGAGGCGCTTGGCAAAGGCAAGGATCCCGGCTGTATTGTGGCGGATGAATATCTAACGCTTCCGATCGTTTATCTCGGTTTGCCGTTTACCCCGTGGATCATACTAAGCGGTTTTGTGCTCCATCGCATTTTCGATATCACCAAGCCGCCGCCGATCCGGCAGATTCAGAAGCTGAAGGGCGGCGTTGGAATTGTGATCGACGACTTTCTCGCCGCGCTTTTCGCGCTGGCGGTCAATCATCTGATTTTCAAACTGATCATTCCGATGCTCGGATAAACTGGATCATGGTTTTTCCAACGTCCGTGTTGTCGTGGATTCCGCTAAAGACGGAGCTTCCCGGACCATAGGCAAAGAGCGGAACCATGGTCGCAGAATGATGGTCGGAGCAAAACCCGGTTTTGGTGATGTTGTGATCCTGAAGTGAGCCGTCTAGAACAGCGAAGCCGCCGGTTTCGTGATCGGCGGTGACGATCACCAGCGTTTGACCGTTCTTTTCTGCGAAATCTAGTCCGGCACCGACGGCGGTGTCAAAGTCGACGACCTCGTTGATCAGATTGGTTGCGTCGTTCTGATGTCCGGCCCAGTCGATCTGCGAGCCTTCCACCATCAGGAAAAAACCATCCTTGTCTTGCGAGAGAATCTGAATGGCCTTTTGTGTCAGCTCTTTCAGAGAAAGTTCACGGTCGGTGCTCCATGGCGGGTGAACTGGATAAAGAATGGCGGCGGCGTTGGTTGGTGTGCCGAGGTTCCGGAATTCTTCGGTTGAGAAAACCACGGGCATCTTTTTCTGCAGCTCGGGCAGGCAGGGTTTGAAATAATCCAGCCCGCCACCGAAAAGAACATCAATGCCACTTGCCGCGATCTGTGCGGCGATTTCAGGATTCATTTTACGGCTGGGTACATGCACAATAAATCCGGCGGGTGTGGCGTGCGTTAGCGAACAGGAGACAGCGACACCGGTGGACTTTCCCATTTCTTCAGCGTATTCCGTTACATTTTTCAGCGGGTTGCCGTCTGGCGATTCCCCGAGCATTCCGTTACGGGTTTTCACGCCGGTGGAAAGCGCGGTGGCGGCCGCTGCTGAATCGGTCACGAACGAACTGGCTGACCAGGTTGTCACCAATCCCGTTACCGGACAGCGCTCCATCTCCAGAGTTCCTTTTTCGATTTTTCCGGCCGTGACCTGCGAGAGACCCATACCGTCGCCGATAAAGAGGATGATGTTTTTTGGAGCACATTCTTCCGTATAAGCCGTGAACGCGAGGGTCGACAGGCAAACCAGCAGAAACTTTTTCATAAGGCGGAGAGCCTAGGTCTTTTTGTGCTGATTTCACAAGCTGGAATTCGGTTCGCCAAAGTCAGGATGCCCGATCGTTTCAAGAATATTATCCTCATCGGGATTAGTCAGACAGTTCAACGCGTTAATCTGGGCCGTGGCCTCATCAATAATTTTGTCATATTGTTCCAGCACTTCGGGATTAAACCCGGCAGTCTCATCGGCCGTCAGTTTGAACAGGAGCATTTTCTGGAGAAAGTTATTCAGAATATGGTTCATGGCTTTCATCATCGACCGATAGACCCGGAGCCTTTCGATTTCCAGCTTGTGGTTGTGATATCGCTGCACCAGATTCATCATTAAGAAAATGTAGAATATTGCTGCCGGAAAAATAAGTTCGTCCATTTCGAAGGCTTCGTGGCGTTGCAGGCAGAACATGAAGTTCTCGAAGAGATCCAGATTCAGGCTGACGGTCAGCGACCATAAGGTAACCGCTACGGCGAATCCGATGAGAGTTAATTTATAGTGTCTCATGAAAATCTCCGTTTTTCTTTAATTGGAGTGCTCATCGCCATCTTTAAATGCAGTTTATATTAAAACTTCCGAAGAGTCTAATTGTCTTCGCCCAGTTTCTTCGTAGGGGATTCCCTGACGAGCCTGCGGGGAAGATTTTCGTGTGCAGCAATTTCTTCGCCTTGAAAGCTGTCTTTTGATAAAACGTCCGGTCATGAGCACGACCGACACGATTGCTGCGATCGCCACGCCGCCTGGACAGGGCGGTGTTGGCATCGTCCGCGTCAGCGGTTCCAAGGTTTGGAAAATCGCCGACGAAATTTTCCAAGGTTTGGAAAAACCGTCTGCTACGAAAGGCGGAACCTTTCTGCACGGCAAGGTCATCGCTGCCGATGGGTCGGAAATCGATGAAGCACTTTGCCTCATTTTCCGCGCGCCGAAAAGTTATACCGGCGAAGACACTGTCGAGCTTCAAGGACACGGCGGGCCGGTTGTTCTGAAGAAAATTTTGCGCCGCTGCCTTGACGCCGGCGCGCGCATGGCCGAGCCGGGCGAATTCACCAAGCGCGCCTTTCTCAATGGCAAGATGGATCTCGTACAGGCCGAAGCCGTCGCCGATCTCATTCACGCGCAGAGCGATCGTGCCGCCAAAGCCGCCTTTGAACAGCTCGAGGGCGGACTCAGTAAGCAGTTCAACGCCCTCTACGACGGACTCATGGAAACCGCCGCCGACATCGAAACCACGCTCGATTTCGTCGAAGACGAACTGCCCAATGACGTTTTTCCAAACCTTGGAAAAAAACTGGATCAAAGTTTCCAAGGTTTGGAAACCCTGCTTTCCACCTGGGATGAAGGACGCCTGCTGCGCGAAGGCGCGCGCGTGGTCATCATGGGCCGCCCCAACGCGGGCAAATCCACGCTCTTCAACGCGCTGCTCGGTAACGAGCGCGCCATCGTCACCGAGATCGCCGGAACGACGCGCGATGTGATTGAAGAAACACTCGTTCTCGACGGCGTACCGCTGCGGATTCTTGATACCGCCGGTTTGCGCGAAACCGAATGTCTGATTGAGCAGGAGGGCATTCGCCGCGCCCGAGTCCATTCCGCCACCGCCGACATTGCGGTTTATCTGATCGACTCTTCTCAGCCGTTTTCGGCAGAGGACGAGGAGCATTTGGCAAAACTTAATCCGGCGAAAGCGGTTGTGATTTGTAATAAAACCGATTTACGACACCCTGATTTTCAGTTTCAAGTTCCCGGTTTCCAACCCTTGGAAACTTCACTGAGAACCGGAGCCGGAGCTGTTGCAATTCGTTCTGCTATTTCAGAAAAACTTGGCGCGGTCTCGAATGCTCCTGTGCACGCTGTGATTTCTGAGCGTCACCGCAATCTGCTGGAGCTGGCGCGGGTTGAGTTGATTCAGGCGCGCAATCGGATTTCTGAAGAGGGCGAACCGGGTGCGGCATCCGCGGCAGAGCATTTGCGTTCGGCACTTGAGGCGCTAGGACAGGTTACCGGACGGATGTATCACAACGAACTGCTGGATAATGTTTTTTCCCGTTTCTGCATCGGGAAATAGAGTGGACTCATAGAGCCAACGCTACACTGGGGGAAAGTGTAGAGTCGGTTCTATGAACTGATCAGTCACGAGCCAGAGTTTTACTACGGACGGTGCCATGACGAAGAAGTTGTGGTCTATGAAGAGTGGGTGCCAGCCCTTTTGCGCAGGGAGAGAATTCTCCCGACAATAATAAAATTCAGCACTGCGGTTCCGAGCAACCCAATAAGGGTTTGCGGGGCCTGATATTTTTCAGTGAACACATAGAGGCCCAGATTGGCGAATCCGAAGAGGATCCATGTCGTCAGGCTGACACCGTCGGCGGATTTCGATCGGATGATTTTAATCAGCTGAAATAGCGTTGCTGTCGGCAGGATAACAGCCGGAATCCATCCTGCCAGATTTGTGACTGTTTCATTCATAGCGGAATCCTGCCCTAAATACCGGGGGTCATCAATGTGCTTTCCCGTCAGCACTGCTGTACATCTCAGTACGTTGTTTTACACGTTGGAGGTTGAATTATCATCTATAGCGTAGGCTAGAATAATCAATCGGAAACAAAAATGTATTAAAATATATAAATCACACAAAAAAGTTTTATTAAAAATAATACATCCAAAATTGTTTTATACGTCATTTCGCATAAGCCTTTATTTAACAACAACTTAAGAACATATAATTTTATTGGCTCATATTTTGCTAATAGAATGCATGGTTTTGCAGAAGAGGCTCTGCAAGTGTTGGAGTTGGAAGAGTAAGGAAGGAAGATATGATGAAAAAGAACCTGTTAACTCTGGCGGCACTGGCTGCAGTGGCTTGTTTGGCTGCGCCGGTGCATGCGCAGGAAGTAACGGCTGATGCAGTGGTTGCCGACAGCACCGGTTATGCAATAGACAATCTGTTTTTGTTTATCGGAGCGGTGCTGGTGATCTTCATGCAGCCGGGCTTCGCGATGGTGGAATCCGGGTTTAACTCGGCGAAGAATGCGGTCAATATTCTGTTTAAGAATGTGATGGACCTGTGTATCGGTGTGTTGCTGTATTTCATGTTCGGTTACGGAATTATGTACGGCGATGCCATCCTCGGCGGCTTTATGGGCTGGGGCGGAATGGGAATCGGCGGGATCGGAAGCGATGTGACAGCGGGTTCGCTGACTCCTCAGTGCGACTTTCTGTTCCAGGTTGCGTTTGCCGCGACGGCTGCGACGATCGTTTCGGGTGCCGTGGCCGGACGATTGAAGTTTTCGGCCTATCTGATTTACAGCGCCGTAATTACCGGTCTGGTTTATCCGATCAGCGGTTTCTGGAAATGGGGCGGCNNTGGCTGGATGCCATGGGTTTTGCTGATTTCGCCGGTTCGCTGGTGGTGCATGCCGTCGGCGGGTTCGCCGGTTTGGCCGGCGCAATCGTTCTCGGTCCGCGTATCGGGAAATTCGGTGCGGACGGCAAGCCAAAAGCGATGCCCGGTCATAATCTGCCGCTGGCCGCTCTCGGGGTCTTTATTCTCTGGGTGGGCTGGTACGGATTCAACCCCGCTTCTCAGCTTGCGATTGTCGGCGAAGATAACACCAATGCGGTTATGCTGATCGCGGTCAATACGACGCTGGCTGCCGCCGCGGGTGGAATCCTGGCTATGTTAACGACCTGGTTTATTCATAAGAAACCGGATCTCACGATGGCACTCAACGGAATCCTTGCCGGTCTGGTCGGGATTACCGCTAACTGTGACTGTGTTACCAATGTGGAAGCGATCATCATCGGTGTCGTCGCAGGTATTCTTGTAACGCTCGGTGTCAAGATGCTCGACGCGCTGAAAATCGACGACCCGGTCGGTGCGTTCCCGGTACACGGCATGTGCGGAGTCTGGGGCGGTCTGGCCGCCTGGATCTTCGGCGGACATTCGATGGTCGCGCAGATCACCGGCTCGGTTGTGATTCCACTCTGGTCGTTTGTAATGATGTTCATTCTCTTCAGCATCCTGAAGAAGTTCAATGCACTGCGCGTCTCTCCTGAAGAAGAAATCCGTGGTCTGGACATCGGTGAACACGGCGAAGAGGCCTATAGCGGCTTCCAACTCTGGACGACTCAGTAATCAGAACACATTTAAATTCAAAGGAGAAAAACAATGAAACTGATTATCGCATACATTCAGCCCGATAAGCTCACCGCGGTGAAGCAGGCGCTGTACGAAAAAGAAGTCTACAAAATGTCGGTGACCAACGCCCTGGGCTGCGGTCAGCAGAAGGGGTATCACGAAACCTACCGCGGCGCGGATGTGGAAGTGAACCTTCTTAAGAAAGTGCGAATTGAGATCGCGGTGAACTCGAAGTTTGTTGAGCCGACCGTTGAAGCGATCATCAAGGGTGCCCGTTCCGGCAAAATCGGCGATGGCAAAATCTTCATCCAGAGTCTGGACGAGTGCATTCGCATCCGTACCGGGGAAAAAGGGGAAGAGGCTATCGGCTGAGACGCCGGGGAAAAAGGTGCGCCTGTGCGGTCTGCACGGGGAGAGGGGCCGGCGGGCGCATTTGAGAATTCATATCAGTTAAACAAAGAGGAAACGAATAATGAAAAAAACAGCAATGATGGTAATGGTCGCGGCTTTGGCCGCAGGGGTTGCAAGTGCTGCGGACGTGAGCGTGTCGGCAGATTTTGCCAGCGCCTACATCTTCCGTGGTGTCACGCTGAACAAAGGGCTCGTATTTCAGCCGGGGGCTGAGATTTCCGGGTTCCCGATTCCAGAAAAATACGGTTCGATCGCGATCGGAACATGGGGGAACTACGACATCGATGATAACGACGGTGCTGCAAACAAGAATGAGTTTTCGGAAATCGATTACTACATTTCTTACAGCCTGCCGGTGACGGTTGTAGATCTGGGTGTAACGTACACCGAATACACCTATCCCAACAGCGGCGGAACCGAGTCGGATAAGGAATTTGCATTCAGCATCGGCAAAGGTTTGGGCGATACCGGACTGTATGCTTCGCTGACCGCTAACTACGGGATTGACGGTGTGCTGAAGGATGAGTGGTACATTCAGGGCGCGTTAGACTATGAAAAGAGCCTGACTGATGCGCTCACGTTATCGGCCGGTGTTAACGTCGCTTATGCTGTGCAGAAAGCGGATGAAGACGGGTTCAACGATGCCGGAGCCAGTGTTGGCTTGAGCTATGCTCTGACCGAAAACTGGTCGTTGAACGGTTCGCTGAACTATGTCGCGCAGCTGGACGACAAAGTGCTGACAGGTGCTGAGTATGACAAAGCCGGCTACGCCACGCTGGGTCTCTCCTGCGACTTCTAAAACTGCAACACAACAAAATAATAAAGAGGCGCTCCGTTGTCGCGGGGTGCCTCTTTTGTATTTCGCCTGATTTTACTTAAAAAAAGTTGCAACATACGAGGTCAAGTGATAGAGCCTTTGCATCACAGAAAGAGTCTGCGTGCAGGGGTTGCAACGCAGGAGAGCAGGGAACTCGAACAGAGGAGGAGCAGGTTATGAAGAAGCTTATTTCCGCGATTGTAATTGGTATGACGGCAGGTCTGGTTTGTGCACAGGATGTCGTGATGGTTGAAAAGCAGCNNCAGATGTCGGCCTTTACTCCGCTTATGTATGGCGCGGACAGGTTTTGAACGACAACATGGTTGTTCAGCCTTCTGTAACAATTGCCAAAGGCCCGTTCAGTCTGAATGTATGGGGCAACTGGAACGCTTCTGAAAATGCCGCGAACGACACCGGCGAAATCGATTATACCGCCGCGTACACTCTTCTGGATACGGACGATGTGACTATGGATGTCGGGATGATTTTTTATACCTTCCCCGGCAATGGAAACAGTGCTCCCCACACGGAAGAAGTTTTTGCCTCAACGACCTTTAACAGCATCCTCTTCACCCCGGTCGCCAGCATTTATTACGACGTCGATCAGGTCGATGGCTTCTACGGCAATCTGGCCATTTCGCAGGGCGTTGAAATCAGCGATGCAATGACGGCTGAAATCGGCGGATCCATTGGATACGGTACAAAGAACTTCAACCAGTATTATTTTGGAAATAACACTCACAACGGTGCGGTGAATGACTATAACGTCTATGTTTCTACCGAATATGCACTGACTGAAAACCTCACCCTCGGGGCACTGTTGCAGTATTCCGCGCTGGATAGCGGGGTGGATGACAGCGGCAATTATGATGCAAACGACCTTATCTGGGGCGGCATCAACCTTTCCTACAAGTTCATGTAACCTGAACAAAGGGAAGACAGAAAGCGCCCCGGGATTCCGGGGCGCTTTTTTTATGTCCGCCATGTAAGACGCTGTCACGCAACGAAGTTGCTTTCCAAACATTGGAAATTCAGTTTATAAAGCTTACTTTCAACGGGAGAAAAAAATGGACGAACTGCTTAAGCTGATCAAAAACAACGCCAAAGAAAGTCCGGAAAATCTGGCGAAGCTTCTCGGGATCAACCCCGGTGAGGTATCGGCCCGTATCGCCGAATACGAAAAAGCCGGAATCATTCAGGGCTACCAGACCGTCATCAACGAAGACAAGCTCGACGATGCACCGGTTACGGCTGTCATCGAAGTCCGTCTCACCGCCGAACGAGAAGGCGGCTTCAACCGCATTGCCGAACGCATCAGCCGTTTCCCTGAAGTTCGGTCCGCCTTCCTCATGTCCGGCGGTTACGACCTGCTTCTCTTTGTCAGCGGTAAAACGCTCAACGAAGTCGCCAGCTTCGTTAGCGAAAAACTATCTCCGCTCGGCGGCGTGGTTGGCACCGCTACCCACTTCATGCTCAAAACCTACAAGCGCAACGATGTGCTCATGCAGATTTCCGATGAAAACGAACGGCCCCAAATCTCTCCGTGATCGAATCGCCTCCCACGTGCGCGATATCCCGCGTTCCGGCATTCGCGATTTCTTCGATATTGTGAGCTCCCGCGACGATGTTATCAGTCTCGGCGTTGGCGAGCCCGACTTTGTTACGCCCTGGCACATTCGCGAAGCCGCCATCACCGCGCTGGAACAGGGCGTTACCAGTTATACCTCCAATCTCGGCCTGTTCGCCCTGCGCAAGGAGATTTCCGGCTATGTCAAAAAACATACTGGCGTCACCTATAACCCGGACAACGAAATCCTCATCGCTGTCGGCGTCAGCGAAGCCATGGATCTGGCGGTTCGCTCTTTGATTGAACCCGGCGACGAAGTGCTCTACCACGAGCCCTGTTACGTTTCCTATAATCCCGTCATCACCTTTGCCCACGGCGTACCCGTCAAAGTCGAAACCTCGGCCGAAAACGGATTCAAACTCACGCGCAAACAGCTCGAAGCCAAAGTCACCAAGAAGACCAAGTTGCTCATTTTGAATTTCCCGACCAATCCGACCGGGGCGGTTCTTTCGCAGCAGGAAACCGAAGAAATCGCCGACTTCGCCATCGAGCATGACCTCATCGTTCTCACCGATGAAATCTACGGCGAACTTACCTACGATCAAAAACACGTCAGCTTTATCTCCATTCCCGGGATGAAAGAGCGCACCGTGTACCTGCACGGTTTTTCCAAAGCCTGGGCCATGACCGGCTTCCGAATGGGCTTCTCCTGCGCGCCGCCCGAGCTCACCGAAGCCATGATGAAAATTCATCAATACACCATGCTCTGCGCCCCCGTCCTCAGCCAGAAAGCTGCTCTCGAAGCGCTCAAAAATCCGAACGCTGATATCGCTGAAATGCGCGACAGCTACTGCGTCCGCCGCAACTACATGCACAGCGCCTTTCAGGAAATGGGTATTGACTGCTTTTTGCCCGGCGGCGCCTTCTACATGTTTCCGAGCATTGGAAAATTTGGGATGAGCTCCTACGACTTTGCCATGAAACTCCTCGAAGAAGAAAACATCGCCGTCGTCCCCGGCACCGCTTTCGGTCCCTGCGGCGAAGGCTCCGTCCGCTGTTGCTATGCCACCGCCCTCGATGACATCAAAGAAGCCATGATCCGCATCGCCCGCTTCGTTTCTCGGCTCAAATAACTCCGCGATTATGGATCGTGGCTCCAGAAGATTGTCGGAAGGTAACCGCCTGTTTTGATCAAGGCCGAAGAGTGAACCCCGCCGCTTTTACTCTGACGGGAGAGAGGCCTCACGAATNNGGATCAAGGGGAGTGACAAAACTCGGGAAAGGGGGGTTGGTCGCATCGAGCGGAATTATTTCTGCATTTGTCGATAGGCTCGCGGGGGCATACCGGTAGTTTTGCGGAACTGGCGGGAGAAGTAGTTGCTGTCGTTAAAACCAATCTCAAGAGCGATTTCGGTAATCGACAGATCGGTGTTACGCAATAGATCCATGGCCTTTTGAATTCGCAGTCGCACGAGATACTCAATGGGGGGCTGCCCGGTTGCCTTACGGAATACTCGCATTAGGTTGCTGCGCGACATGTGCGAGATCTTCAGCAACTCTTCAAGTTTCCAATCCTTGGAAAAATTATTTTCCAGCGCGCCGATCACATCGCCGACGCGCAACAGGGCTCGGGCTTCGGTGGCATCGGAGTCGCTGTAGGCGCGGGAGAGGTAAACTAACAGTTCCAGCAGTTTCGCCCGCAACGCGACCTCATAGCCGGCGGCTTTTCCCGCGCACTCTTTTTCCATTTCCGCGGCAAGCTGTTCTGCGTAAGCGAGCGGAATCCGGCCAAGATGCAACCGGCTGGCAAACCGGTGTTGACGGCGGTAGGCCGGTTCGAGCATGAACATCGCGCAATATCCCGGCATCTTGCGCAACTCGTTTTCCGGCAGTCCGATCTGTTCCGGGTCGTACATCACGTTAATCAGGCTCAGATTCACCCGGTCGTGAAAATAGTGACTTTGATTTCCCTGAAGCAGGAAAACGTCGCCAGCGGTCACCGGGAAATCGCGCCCTTCCAGCCAGTGCATGGCATGACCTTGCGTGACGACGACCAGTTCGCAAAAGTCGTGGCAGTGCTTGATTTCGGTTAGATCGTGCGGATGTGATGGGAAATGGTCGGGATCTGTATGCACGCGGCAGACCCCCAGCGGGAACTCGGTCGGGTTGAAATAATGAAATCCGTCTGCAACAACTTGTTTTATAGACATGGGAACTTAGTGCTATATTTTGGAATTATATTAAAGGTTTTTATGCCGACCCTGTGGGATATTACTCCTTTGTAAACTAAACTTTGGATACAAGGAGATGCCATAGGATGAAAAAGACACAGGTATATGCTAGCACCTTGATTGCCGCGCTGGGTGGTCTTCTGTTCGGGTTTGATACGGCGGTGATTTCCGGAACGACCGGCGCATTGCAGTCCTACTTCGGGTTGAGCGAGGCCATGCTGGGCTTCACTGTGGCTACTGCACTGATCGGCACGATTGCCGGATCAATGGCCGTCAACNNTGTACACCGTTTCTGCGCTGGGAAGCGGTTTGGCTTGGGATTTGTGGTCGTTCTGGATTTTCCGCTTCATCGGGGGGCTGGCTGTCGGCGGTGCCTCGGTGGTTTCGCCGATGTATATTGCCGAAATCTCCCCCGCGGCAAAACGTGGGCGGCTTGTCGGCTGGCAGCAGTTCAATGTCTGCTTCGGCATCTGTCTGGCCTACATCTCCAACTATTTCGTGGCGAGTGTTCCGTGTTTTACCGCCGCCGTTTCCGGCCTGGCGGCGCAGTGGCGCTGGATGTTCATGATGGAAGCGATCCCCGCTGTCGCCTTCTTCCTTCTC
The DNA here is from genome assembly GCA_002423675.1 of Verrucomicrobia bacterium UBA5540. Lineage (GTDB taxonomy): Bacteria > Verrucomicrobiota > Kiritimatiellia > Kiritimatiellales > Tichowtungiaceae > Tichowtungia. The sequence continues at coordinate 9,840 of DINM01000036.1, read as the reverse complement.
CTCTTCAAGATTCCTTTCAGTCCGCGCTGGCTGGTGGAAAAGAAGCGCAACGAAGAGGCTCGTTCGGTGCTCGAATCGCTGGGCATGCCAGACGTCGATAAGGTTTATAATGAAATCGTCGAGTCCATGCACAAGCACTATGACGTGGTGCGCACAAAATTCTGGACTAAAATGTACTGGCTGCCGATTACGGCGGCGATTGCGCTGGCGGTCTTCAACCAGCTCTCCGGCATCAATGCCTTGCTCTACTATGCGCCCAAGGTTTTCAGCATGGGCGGTAGCGACGGCAATCTGGCGCTGCTGCAATCCATTCCCATTGGCATCATGCTCGTCATCGGAACGGCCATCGGACTGGCACTGATCGATAAAATCGGCCGAAAAAAACTGCTGATAATCGGCTCGCTCGGCATGGCGGTCTTTCTCGCTCTCGTTGGTTTAAAATTCCTCGGGATGCACGACGGCGATCAAGTCTCCGGTTCCATCATGTGGCTCTTCATTGGCTACCTTTTCTTCTTCGGTCCGTCCACCGGCGCGGTCATCTGGGTCTATATCTCTGAGATTTTCCCCAACCGCGTCCGCTCCAAAGGACAGTCGCTGGGCAGCTTCACGCACTGGCTTATGGCCGCCGTTGTCTCCCAGTCATTCCCGATCGCCGCCGCCAGTAAATCCGTCGGTCCCGGACACAGCTTTATGTTTTTTGCTGTCTGTATGGTGTTGCAGGCCGTTTTCGTGTGGAAAGTCCTGCCGGAAACTAAAGGCGCTTCCCTCGAACAGCTCCAGAAAAAACTTGGAATGGAATAAAAGGAATCACCCAATGAAACGAACCGCGAATACCCTTGTGATGATGACACTCGTCGCCGGCACGGCCTCTGCGGAACCGGTGTTACAGGACAAAACGCTGGTCTCGTGGGCGGCTCCTGCAAACCTGACGCAGCGCGGAGGCAGTATTTTGACAATTGATGACGGCAAACAGCATTTTGACGGCATTGTTTTCGGGGAATGTACTCCGGTAAAATGGATGGCCGGCAGCGACTACTATCGCCGTACAAATCGAAAACAGGACAACTGGCCTGCAGAAACCGTTGATGCAGGTACATTGGTGCAAATGGCAGTGGTTTATCGCCGCAATGAGATCACCATATACCGAAACGGCCTGAAATATGCGCAGTACAGAATCACAGAACCCCAGTCGTTCAGTACAGACAGCACGGTGCTCATCGGTCCGCGTTATTTGGGAAACAAAGCTTTTTTTACGGGGTCTGTTGCCGATGCGCGGATTTACGACCGGGCACTGACGGGCGGGGAGCTCGCTGCGCTGCGGCCGGGGGTCGAGGGAACTGTTACGCCGTGGGCGTGGTGGACATTTGACAATCCCGCAGTGTCGGAACGAACGGGCCGGTTTTCGCAGACTCGGCTGACTGGCGGGGCGAAAGTCGAAAACGGGAAACTCATCCTCAACGGCAAAGATGCTGCTCTGATTGCCGGACGGAGTGCCGCTCTGCCGGTTGTGTTCGAACCGCTTGCAAACACGGTTGCCGTTCCGCCGGATCATCTGGTGCTGAACTATCATCTCATGCATCCCGGTGGAACAAGCGGCCCCTCCGATCCGAATGCTGCCTTTTGTCTGGATGGCGTGTATCACCTGCATTACATCCTGAGACAGTCGTGGCAAGGAGAGCGTTCTTTTTCATTTGTTCATGTCACCAGTCCCGACATGCTGCATTGGACGTGGCAGCCGACAACGCTGCAGCCTGCGTTCACTGGCCATGGTATGTTCAGCGGAACCGGCTTCATCACAGAGGAGGGCCGGCCTGCGATTATCTATCATGGACAGGGCTCCGGGAAAAACTGGATTGTCATAGCGAAGAACAACCAGCTTTCGGCATGGGAAAAACCGTATCAGCTGGAAGTCAAAAATCCGGATGGTACTGTTCCGGAAATCAGATTCTGGGATCCGGATTGCTTCCGCATCGACGACACCTATTACTCCATTTCCGGAGGACAGAATCCTTCGCTTATCAAATCACCGGATTTAAAACACTGGACATATGTTGGTTCCTTCCTAAAGCAGGATCTTCCGGGAGTTTTGCTTGGCGAAGATATTTCCTGCGGGAACTTTTTCAAGCTTGGCGACAAATGGATGCTGCTTTGCATCAGTCATTCGATGGGGTGTCGCTATTACATTGGCGACTGGGATGCAGAAGCCGAGCAGTTTGTGCCCGAAAAACACGGACGGATGAACTGGCGGCGTGAAGACCAGATGTTCGATACAATCTGGCGGGATTATTTTGCCCCAGAAAGTATGCTGATACCGGACGGTCGGCGCGNNTGTGGGCATGGTGCTGCACACTTGCGCCGGATCTGAATCTGGGTTCGAGGACTATCCAGTATCTGCCGCGCGAACTGAGCCTGCCTGACAACGGTACTTTGCGTATCAAACCGATTCGTGAACTGGCATTGCTTCGCTATGACGGTTCTGTACAGAAAGATATGACCGTTACCGGTAGCAAGGGCGATGAAATGCAGCGCATTGCTGAATTGCCCGGAGATTCCGTTGAGCTTCGGATCGTTGTCGATCGGAAACAGGCGGAACGGAAACGCTTCGGTTTGGTTCTGTTCCCGGACGGCAAGAACGGAGGTCTGCCGATCATTCTTCGACCGGAAACAGGCACACTGCGCATTGGTACAACGGAAGCGCCGTTTGCCGTGCAAGATCTTCCAGAAAATGAAGATCTCGAACTGCGAATCTTCATCGACAAATATCTCGTTGAGGTTTTTGCCAATGATCGTCAGGCGATGGTTGCCGCATGTAAGAACTGGTCCGGCAGAAGAGGTCTGGACGCCTGGTCGTTCGGTGTTTCAACGGAAATCAAGAGTTTCGAGATGTGGAAGCTGAGGCCGACCAATCAGGGATTTTTCGAGGCGGAGAAAAACCGCATCTGGCAGCCTGCGGAAAAATAAACAAATGGGTTATCTGCTGGGAATCGATATTGGAAGTTCGTCGGTGAAAGCTTCGCTCCTGGATGCGGCGGCAGGGCGTTGNNCGCCGTCCGCGACGCGATGCAGCAGGCCGGTGCCGCAGCTAGCGATGTGAAGGCCGTCGGCATTTCGTATCAGATGCACGGGCTCGTCTGCGTTGATAAAAATCAGAACGTCCTGCGCCCGGCCATCATTTGGTGCGACAGCCGCGCCGTGTCGTACGGACAAGCCGCGTTCGATGCGCTGGGTGCCGCGCAGTGCCTCGGTCATCTGATGAATTCGCCCGGTAACTTTACGGCCGCCAAACTGGCGTGGGTGAAGGAGAATGAGCCGGAGGTTTATGCAAAGATCGACAAGATCATGCTTCCCGGCGACTGGCTCGCCATGAAGCTCACCGGTGAGGCCTGCACCACTGCGTCCGGACTGTCCGAAGGCATACTATGGGATTTTCAAGAGGAGGCCTCCGCAAAGTTCCTGATGGATCACTGGGGCTTCGACACCGACCTTCTCGCGAAAATTGTACCGACCTTCGGACAGCAGGGGTTCATTACAGAAGCGGCGGCGGCAGCGTTTGGTCTGGCAGCCGGCACNNATCCCGGCGAGATCGCCGCAACCGCCGGAACATCCGGCGTAGTCTACGGCGTGACCGATCAAAAAAAGTACGACCCGCTCTCTCGCGTCAACACCTTCGCACACGTTAATCACACTGCCGCCAATCCGCGTCTCGGCGTGCTGCTCTGCATCAACGGCGCCGGCATCCTCAATGCCTGGCTCAAACGACTGATCGGCGATATCTCTTATAAAGAAATGGATGAGCTGGCCGAATCTGTACCGGTTGGTAGTGACGGCGTGACTGTTCTGCCATTTGGCAACGGGACGGAACGTGTGCTGGGCAACCGTAACATCGGTGCGCAGATTGTCGGACTCGACCTGAACCGTCACTCGCGCGCGCATATCTGTCGCGCCGCGCAGGAGGGTATTGTCTTTTCTTTCATGTACGGTATGGAGGTGATGAAAGAGACCGGTATTGAAATCAAAACCATCCGCGCCGGTTTCGCCAACATGTTTATGAGTGATGTGTTCTGCGAAACGCTTGCGGGCGTCAGCGGCGCGACGATTGAGCTCTATGAAACCGACGGATCGCTCGGGGCCGCGCGCGGAGCGGGCGTTGGTGCAGGAGTTTTTCAATCCTTGGCAGAAGCCTTCGAAACCTTGGAAAAACGCCGCGAAATTTTTCCAATGTCTGGAAATTACGCAGACGCCTTCGCGGCGTGGAAGCAGCATTTGGGGCAGGTTTTAAACAATCGAGGAGAATCAGTATGAGCATTGTAACCGGAGCAAAAGAATATTTTCCAAGCATTGGAAAAATCGGATTTGAAGGTCGCGAGAGCGACAACCCGCTGGCGTTTAAATGGTACGATGAAAACGCCGTGGTCGGAGGCAAGACGATGAAGGAAACCCTGCGTTTCGCCATTGCCTACTGGCATACGTTCTGCGGAACCGGCGGCGATCTCTTCGGCGGCGCAACCCATGCTTTTCCGTGGTTTGCCGGAGCGGATGCTGATACTCGCGCGAAAAATAAAATGGATGCGGCATTCGAGTTCATTACCAAAATCGGCGCGCCGTACTACTGTTTTCACGACATGGATATCATTGAAGAAGGCGCGACCTTTTCCGAAACAACGAAGCGACTGGAAACGATCGTTGCCTACGCAAAAGAAAAACAGAAGGCCTCCGGTGTGAAGCTGTTGTGGGGAACCGCAAATCTGTTCTCGAATGCCCGTTACATGAACGGAGCCGGAACCAACCCGGACTTCGGCACCGTTGCCTACGCCGGTGCGCAGCTCAAAAATGCGCTCGATGCCACCATCGCCCTCGGTGGCGAGAACTATGTGTTCTGGGGCGGACGCGAAGGGTACATGAGTCTGCTCAATACCAACATGAAACAGGAACTCGACAACTTCGGAAAATTCCTGGCCATGGCCCGCGACTATGCCCGCGCACAGGGCTTCAAGGGCCATTTCTTCATCGAGCCCAAACCGATGGAGCCGAGCAAGCATCAGTACGACTTCGATGCCGCAACCGTCGTCGGCTTCCTGAATTCCCATGGTTTGCAGGACGACTTCAAGCTGAACATTGAAGTCAATCACGCCACGCTTGCACAGCACACCTTCCAACATGATCTGCAGGTGGCCGCCGACAACAACATGCTCGGCAGCATCGACGCCAACCGCGGTGACTATCAGAACGGCTGGGACACTGACGAATTTCCCATCAGCATTCGCGAAACAGTTGAAGCTATGCTCGTCATTCTCGAAGCCGGCGGCTTGCAGGGCGGCGGCACCAACTTTGATGCGAGAATCCGTCGTAACTCAACGGATCTCGACGACATCTTTATTGCGCACATCAATGGTATGGATACCTTCGCCCGTGCGCTCATCGTTGCGAACAAGATGCTCGTCGAGTCACCGTACAAGAAAATGCGAGCCGACCGCTATGCTTCTTTCGGAGGAGGAAAAGGCGCGGACTTTGCAGCAGGAAAAATGACGCTCGAAGAGCTGGCATCCATCGGTGCTGAAGGCGGCGAAATCGCTCCGATCAGCGGCAAACAGGAACTCTACGAATCGCTAATCAACCAATATATTTAAATCTGATAATTATCAAAACGTTTGGGTTTGATCTCTGCCGGAATACCGCCCTTGACAACATCAAAGAAGCCATGAGCCGCATCGCCCGCTTCGTCAAAACGATCGGCTGATTGCCATTTTTTAATGGTTGGGAATTGCGGGGGAAACCCCTGCAATGAAAGGCGGTCGTTATGAATCGCATGTTTTTTCTATGCCGTTTATACTGTTGCGAAAAAGCAGGGGGAAGCATGCGATTTAACCAGATGAGTTTTCGCGGTCAGCTGCTGTTTCGCTGCGGCGTGACACTTTTTCTGATCATCACGGTGTATATTCTGGTCAGTACGTTCGTGGCGAAGCGGAACATGCACGCCTCCGTTGAAAACACGCTTCATTATGTTACGGAGTCTGTGGCCCGTACGGCGAGTAGTGCGTATAAGATTTATCAGGAACGGGTCGATTATGACTTAAAAGTGGCAGCTTCTTTTGTGGCCGGGAACTGCCGGCTGGTTCCTGAGGAACGGGTCGAGTTTAATGCCGAAAATCAGGAGACCGGAGAGATCTTTCGAATGAAGGTTCCTGCGTTTTACTGCGGTAATGTCAAGGTTGGCTATAACACGGAACTCATCGGTAAGATCACAAATCTTGTCGGCGGAACAGTAACCGTGTTTCAGGCGGTTGATAATGGCCTGTTGCGGATATCCACAAGCGTGACGAAAGAAGACGGGTCGCGAGCGATCGGCACGTTTATTCCGACAAATTCACCGGTGTGCCAGGCAATATTGCGGGGAGACTCTTTTCATGGACGCGCTTATGTGGTGGATGCCTGGTACATCACGGCCTATCAGCCGATAAAAGATATCTNNGGACTGAACCAGAATAATTTAGATATTCTCCATGATACGGTGAAGGAGTCGCATGGCGGGAAAAGCGGTTATTCCTTTATTTTTGACACGGATGGCAATCTGGTCATGCACCCGAAGTGGAGCGGAAAAAAAGCGCAGGATCTTAACAGTCCGAGTGTTGTCACGGCGTATAAAAAGATGGTGTCCGACGTCAAAACCACCGGACAAAATGAGGGTGTGATTGAATATGATCTGAAGGATGATTCCGGAAAAATGTATCATCGAGAGGCTCATTATCACTTTGTT
>DINM01000036.1:299-2958 GCA_002423675.1 Verrucomicrobia bacterium UBA5540 | reverse complement strand
GTCAGCAACGCCGTATCCCGGCCTCTTCAACAGCTCAGCAAGATCGTTTCCCGGATTGCCAAAATGGATTTTGATTTTGATCTTCCGGTTTTTGAAACCTCTGCGGAGGTAATTACCTTGAACCGTAGCATTAGAAAAATGCGATTGGATCTGAAAAGCTCTTACAGTGAACTGGAGCACAAAGTTGCAGAACGAACTTCCGAACTGAATGAGCAGAAAGAAAAAGCTGAAAAAGCAACACAGGCCAAGAGCGTTTTCCTTGCGTCGATGAGCCACGAAATCCGCACGCCGATGAATGCCGTCATCGGCATGAGCAGTCTGTTGATGTCCACCAAGCTGGATTCGGAACAGCGCGGATTTGTCGACACCATTCGTGTAAGTGGCGATGCGCTGTTGAACATCATCAACGACATTCTGGATTATTCAAAAATTGAATCGGGTCGACTGGAGCTCGAACAGGCCGAATTCGACCTGCATACTTGCGTTGAAGAAGCCATCGATTTAGTGGCGCAGGCCGCTCATCGGCAGGGGCTAGAACTGGTTTACCGGATTGAGAACGGGGTGCCGACCCATCTGGTGGGTGATATTTCCCGTCTTCGGCAGATCCTGCTGAACCTGCTCAGCAACGCCATCAAATTTACCCCCCAAGGAGAAGTCATTGTTGACATACAACGGGTTAAAAACAGTGATCCTGAAATCTGCGAGCTGATGTGCATGGTTCAGGATACCGGAATCGGCGTCAAGCCGGAGCAGAAGCAACGTCTGTTCAAAGCCTTTTCCCAGGCGGATATGTCCACAACCCGCAAATACGGCGGCACCGGTCTGGGGCTGGTGATCAGTCGGCATCTGGCCGAAGCCATGGGCGGACGGATGTGGTGCGAAAGCAAGTGGGGCAAGGGCTCCACCTTTTGCTTCACTTTTAAAATGAAGCCCGGCGAAGCCCCGTTCAAAAAATATCCGGGAAAACGTACTAAAGAAATCGCCGGGAGCCGTGTTCTGGTGGTGGACGACAACGCGACTAACCGCGATATTCTGCGTGCCNNAAATGTCACGCTGGCCGAAGATGGAGCGCAGGCGCTGAAACTGCTGCAATCAGATCAAAAATTTGATCTGATTTTAACAGACTACAACATGCCGGGAATGAGTGGCGACGACTTGGCCGTTCAGATTATACAATTGGATCTGCAGCCCCAACCACCTCTGATTTTAATGAGCTCATCTCTGGACACGCAGAGGCACGACCGCTTCGCCGTCATTTTACACAAACCGCTTAAAACCGGAGAGCTCTACGAAGCGCTGCTCGCCGCCACGGGTGCGGAAACCGATCCGTCCGTCTTTTCGGTCTCCGCTCCGATCTTTGACGGCGACCTCGCTGCGCGTTGTCCATTACGGATTCTTCTGGCGGAAGACAATGTCGTAAACNNTGGACATGCAAATGCCGGAAATGAACGGTTTCGAAACCTCGGAGGCTATTCGCAGCGGGGCGGATGAAAACGCCGGCATTTACATTGTCGCATTAACCGCCGGCGTCTTGAGCGAAGAGCGCGAACACGTCTTTAAATCCGGCGCGAATGACTTTCTTGCCAAACCGTTGCGCGTGAATGAACTGGTTGGCGTCATCGAAAAAGCCTACATGTTTATTTTTTGACCGCTTTTCATCTCGGGTTTTGTGAAGGAACATTCATGAAAACAAAAATCTACTGGTTTTCAGGAACAGGCAATTCGCTGGCGGTCGCTAAAACACTGGTCGAAAAACTGCCGGATACCGAACTGATTTCGGTTACGTCGGCGATTAATCATCCGCCGGAAACTGCTGAACGGATCGGAATCATCTGTCCGGTCTATGCCTTTGGTCCGCCCGCCATCGTCGAGCGGTTCATTCGGAAACTCATCGCCGCGCCAGACGCATCCATCTTTGCAGTATTCACCTGTGCCTGCACCGCCGGAGGGAGTGTGCACTNNGCTTCGCAGGCGCGGACTCGACTTGTCTGCGGCGTGGATCGTTAAAATGCCGGAAAACTATCCGCCGCTCGGTGGCACGCCCGGCCCTGACTCGCAACGGAAAACCCATACCGCCGCCGAACAGAAAATCGAACAAATTGCCGCGCAGCTGCAACAGGAAACAACGACTGTAAAAGAACGACCCTTCCTGTTCTGGCGGCTCGCCGCGCGCCTTATTTATCCCGCCTTCCGCTGGTTTGAGCGGCATGGTGCCGACCGCTTTTTTCGCGCGGATACAAAATGCAACGGATGCGGGCTCTGCGCAAAAGTCTGCCCAGTCAGTAATATTCGCATGAAAGACGGCAAACCCGAATGGCTTGGACACTGCGAACAATGTTTTGCCTGCTTCCACTGGTGTCCTCAACAAGCCGTTCAATACGGACTCTCCTCCCGCCTCCGCCGCTACCATCATCCCCGAACCTACGTCACCGACTTTTTACAGTGATTTTTCCAGTGTATTTGGAAGAAAATCCTGAAAACCGGCCGTTCCGATTCCAATGTTTGGAAAAATTGTTNNTGACTTCGCCAAAGCCCTCACCGCGCGCGGCGTCGAACTGCTCTCCACCGGCGGAACTGCCAAAGCCTTGCGCGATGCAGGCATTCCCGTCAAAGACGTCTCGGAGTTCACCGGCTTCCCGGAAATGCTCGACGGTCGCGT
>DINM01000036.1:0-187 GCA_002423675.1 Verrucomicrobia bacterium UBA5540 | reverse complement strand
ATCTCTATCCCTTTGAAGCCACCATCGCCAAAGCCGGCGTCTCGCTGGCCGAAGCCATCGAGCAGATCGATATCGGTGGTCCGACCATGATTCGTTCCGCAGCCAAAAACATGAAGTTTGTCACCGTCATCACCGATCCCGCCGACTACAGCCGCGTCCTCGAATCCATGGAAGCCAACGGCGGCAA
>DINM01000162.1:13951-14157 GCA_002423675.1 Verrucomicrobia bacterium UBA5540 | reverse complement strand
CTTCCTTCTATCTATTTCGGAACTTGCTGATTTTGGGGCGTGTGACCAGTGGGCCGGGCGGACAGATTATCATTGAGAAAGCGGAGGACGTTTTGAAAGCGGAGTTTCCTGAGCTATTCGAAACGGTTACAATCAGCACGCCGGATGAACAGATGAAACGTCATGGGCAGGCGGTCGCCGCCGCCAGTCTTCCGGTGATCGGGGAG
>DINM01000162.1:0-13931 GCA_002423675.1 Verrucomicrobia bacterium UBA5540 | reverse complement strand
TTGAAATTCATTGAAAGTATTCAGGCCGGTATCGAGTCAGCTAAAGGAATGGCCGTTTCCGGAAAAACTGAACCTGTAAAATCAGATGAGAAGGTATTGCTTTTTTCGCCCCATCCAGACGATGAATGTATTACCGGGTTGCTTCCTTTGCGTCTAATGCGTGAAGCCGGAATGGAAATCATCAATGTGCCCGTTACGTTTGGAAGCAATGTTAAGCGGCAGCCCGGTCGTGCCGAAGAACTTAAAAACGCCTGCGACTATCTCGGCTGGGATATTCTTCCACGCAGCGGTTTCCAAACATTGGAAANNGCTGATGGTTGAAGCCGATGCGCAAACCCTTGCAGATTTGGTTGCTGCCACATCTCTTCATGTAGGAGAGGTGGAGCGTAATCCTTATCATCTTTCCCTTCCTGCCTGGATGCAGGATAATGTCCGGCGTGGCGGGGAGCTGGTTGGCGGACAGGGAGGTGCGGTGCCGGATTTTGTTTTTGCCACCTTATATCGCTTACGAAAATGGCAGGACGGAGAACTTATCCAAACTGTGGAAGCCGGCCGGATGGTGGCTATGAATGATAATTTGAAGGAGATCCTATAATGGAAGTTATCATCAAACAGGATGCCCTGAGTGGAAGCCGCGCTGCGGCCCGGGTTGTGGCGCGATTGGTTCACGAAAAGCCGAATGCGGTTCTGGGGCTGGCAACCGGCAGTACACCGTTGTTGCTGTATAAAGAACTGATCCGTATGCATAACGAAGAGGGGTTAGACTTCAGTCGGGTTACGACTTTCAACCTCGATGAGTACATTGGCCTGCCCGCAGATCATGAGCAATCGTACCGTCGCTTTATGAACGAAAACCTGTTCAACCTCATCAACATTAAGATGGAAAATACGCATGTGCCGGACGGTATGGCCGACGATGTTCCCGCCGCTTGCGCGGCCTATGAACAGGCCATTGCCGATGCTGGCGGTATTGATCTGCAGGTTCTCGGAATCGGTTCGGATGGGCATGTCGGTTTTAATGAACCGACTTCGTCGTTTACTTCACGCACCCGCATCAAAACACTGACCCGCCAAACTGTTTCCGACAATGCCCGCTTCTTTGGCGGGGATGAATCTAAAGTTCCACATCATTGCATTACCATGGGGATCGGGACCATCATGGAGGCGCGAATGAATCTCATGCTTGCCTTTGGTGAAAATAAGGCGTTAGCAGTTGCTTCTACGGTTGAAGGCCCGGTGGCCTCCATTATGCCGGCGTCTATTTTACAGCATCATCCGGCGGCCAAACTTTTTATCGACGAAGAAGCCGCATCGGAATTGAAATTGATCAGCTATTACCGCTGGGTTTACGATGGGAAACCCGACTGGCAACATGATGCATAACCATGAATAAGCACGCGACATTTGAAGCCGTGTATTTGCCACCGGACTCCGAAGACGAAGTCTGGCGGGATGCGCCGGAATATGAGTTTTCCTACAGCCGGGATCGGAGCGGGCGGCCGCGCGAGGGAGCCCGCGTACGGTTTGCTTGGAGTGAGCAGGGCCTCTACGTGCGCGCCGCGCTGGATGATTCTTTTTTGGTTTCGACCGATCGGCGGGACGAGCAGTTGCACTTTCAAAGCGGCGATGTGTTTGAGCTGTTCGTAAAGCCGCTGCACGACGACTATTACTGGGAAATGTACGCTACCCCGTTCGGCAATAAATCGACGCTGTTTTTCCCGCGTGAGCGCGAACAAATGACGGTGGCTCAGCATTTAAAGGATCATGATTTTCACGGACTGGACGTTGCTTCTGAAACCATCTCCGAGGGGTGGAAAACGCGCCTGTTTGTGCCTGTCTCGCAACTGACCGCCTTGGGGGCGGGGTGGGGTGACGGAACGCCATGGGCTGTTTTTTGTGGTCGCTATAATTATAACAGTGAAGATCTGCAAAGCCCGGAACTCAGCATGGCCCCGCCGCTGTCGGCCACCAACTATCACCTGACAAATGAATATGCCGAACTTGACTTGCTTCGATCGAGTTTGAATCGTTGATGTTTAAACCATTAAATAAATCATAGGCGAAAACGAATGAAGAAACTAAACCTTCTGGCTATTGCAGGTCTGTTGCCTGCGCTGGTTCATGCCGAAGCGACGACCAATACTGCCGTCGGCCCGCTGGGGAAAGTGCTGCTGGGACCCATTGACTGGGTGGTGATTGGTATTTTCTTTGTGATGGTGATTGGCATTGGTTTGATGGCGGCCCGTACGGCGGGCAAGAATACCTCCGAATTTTTTCTCGGCGGGCGCGGGATGCCGTGGTGGTTGCTGGGGGTTTCCATGGTGGCCTGCACGTTTAGTTGCGATACGCCCAACCTGGTGACAGACCTTGTCCGAAGCGGCGGGGTAACGGCCAACTGGGCGTGGTGGGCGTTCCTCATCACCGGAATGATCACCGTCTTCATTTTTGCGCAACTTTGGCGGCGCTCCAAGGTTATGACAGATCTTGAATTTTATGAGCTACGTTACAGCGGGAAGCCTGCGGCGGTTTTGCGCGGATTCCGCTCCATCTATCTCGGCATTTTCTTCAACTGTCTAATTATGGGTTCCGTTACACTGGCGGCCATTAAGATCGGCCAGATCATTTTTAATATTGATCCGCTTCCTACTGTGATCTTTGCCTCCATCGGCGTGGTGATCTACGCGACTGCTGGCGGAATCAAGGGTTGTATCTGGGCGGATTTCTTCCAATATTCCATCGCGATGTTTGGTGCGGTGTATGCTGCATACGTGGCCGTTGGTCAGCCGGAAGTGGGCGGGCTGCATGCCTTGTTGGCAAATAAAGAAATTGTCTCGCGATTGAGCGTGATGCCCGACTTTTCGTTGTGGCTTTCCTGGGTTCCGATGCTGTTGCTGCCCATCGCGGTTCAATGGNNTGCAGCGCATGCTGGCGGCGAAAAACGAAAAGAACGCGATTGGCGCGACCATGTTTTTCAATTTCATGCACTATGCCATGCGACCGTGGCCGTGGATTATCGTGGCGCTCGCCTCTATCCTTTGCTATCCCGAACTGGCCGATATTCAGCGTGAATTCCCGAACAGCGACCCGAAATATCTCCGCCCCGACATCGCCTATCCGGCCATGATTTCGCGTTTGGGCCCGGGATTCTTAGGGCTGATCGTCGCCTCACTGATTGCCGCCTATATGTCGACAATCGGTACGCACCTCAATTGGGGATCCTCTTATGCCGTGAACGATTTCTACGCCCGCTTCATCCGCAAGAACGCCAGCGAAAAAGAACTCGTGGGCGTGGGGCGTATTATGACCATTGTGCTGATGGTAATTGCCGGCACATTCTCCCTGACCTTTCTTGAAAACGCGCAGCAGGCCTTCAAATTCATGTTGCTTTCCGGTGCAGGAACGGGGGCGATCTATCTGTTGCGCTGGTTCTGGTATCGCATCAACGCCTGGAGCGAAATCGCCGGGATGGTCGCGGCATCGATTGTGGCGATCTGGATTATTGCCGGACCGGGAGACGCCGGCGTGAAGTCCTGGATTGTGGATTACCGCAGCGTCGCCAGTCATGTTGCGGCAGTTCACNNGTTCAAGACCCCACCGCCGCTCAGGCCATCAAGGCACGTCAGATGGAAGTCCAGCCGCAGATTCAGATGCTGGCTGATAAGGTGGATGCCCTAGACGACGACAAATCACAGCGCGACCTCTACGTCTCCACATTTTCACAACTGGAAGCCTTAAAGGGCGCGAACAGCACCTTGAGCCTGATGAAAACCATGCGGCCCGATGAATTCAAGATGGCGGAAACCAAAATTAGACAGGCCGATGAAGAAGCAAGCCTGAGTGCGCTGGTTAAAAATGGCGAAATCGTCATCTTCAACAGCAAGGTCGCCGATCTGGTCTTTCCGGTTCAGTTGCTGATTTGTGTCGGGTTTGTAACGCTGGCTTGGTTGCTGACGACCTTGCTGACCAAGCCTGCCGCCACATCGACCCTGCGCAGTTTTTATCAGCTTTGCCATCCGGGTGGACCCGGCTGGAAAAAAGTGGTGCTCGATGCTCGTGCCGAAGGCATAGAGATCGACCAGAAAGACGGCATCACCGACTGGAAGCTTCCGGTTCAGTTGCTCTGCGTGTTTATCGGTTGCGTAGCGATCTACAGTTCGCTTTTCGCTGTTGGAAACTTTGTCTATAGCAACATGCTCGCGGGGTCGATCATGTCCGTCTTGGCTGCAGCGTCGATGTATGTCCTGTTTAAATTGTTCGGAAAGCTGGGGGCTGAATAGTTATGGGGGCTTCGTTTGCACGGAGGCAGGTGTTCCTGTCACTATTCTTTCTCTTCTCGGTTTGGGGCAAGTTACACACTCATAAAGTGGACGAATAAGGGATTCTGTAAAAACAGGGTTGCTCTGTTTTACTGGCGGCTACGGCCGCAAGAAGCAGGTATAAATAAGGAATGAATAGGGAGAATATAAAATGAAATGCCGACTGAGTATTTTGATTTTTGCGATGCTTGGGCCCTCTGTGGTCCGGGCCGACGAACGGTCGAGCATTTTATTCTTGTTTTCAGACGACCTGCCGCGCGGCATCCTTTGTATGGTGCTCGGCTGCGCCCTTGTCTATGCCGCACTCTTTGCCACCGATTGCTGGCTGTACAGGCAGGTTCCGCCAGCGGTCATTTTGTCCATTGTCGCCGTTGCGGCTTGTTTTACACTGTTCAAACTATGGGAGAGAGAATGAAAATATATATACTTTGCATTGTTATGTTTGCGGCGTCGGCCATGGCCGGGCCGTCCATTATTCCGCAGCCCGTTGAGGTGAAATCCCTCGGTGGAGAATGGGGGCTGAAAGAAGATGCAGCCGTTTTATATTCCGGCGCGCCGGCGAAACAATCCGCCGAGATGCTGGCCGATCAACTGCGTCCAGCGACCGGATTCAAACTGCCGGTCAAACGGAAAACTTTCTGGCGCTCATCCGAAGGCAATATTGTTTTCCAATGTTTGGAAAATCCGGATCTCGGAACCGAAGGGTACGCATTGCGCGTTACGGATCATGTTTCCATTGAGGCTCCGACTTCCTCCGGCCTCTTCTACGGCGCTCAAACTTTCCGCCAGCTGTTGCCGCCGCAGATCTACAGTGCAGAAAAACAGGAAGTACCATGGATTCTGCCGGCGGTTGAAATCCGCGATATGCCGCGGTTCGGGTGGCGCGGGTTGTTGCTGGATGTCGGCCGCCACTTTATTCCCAAAGAGGATGTGATGCGATTTATCGATACCATGGCATCGTTGAAGTTTAATACATTTCATTGGCATCTGACCGAAGATCAGGGCTGGCGTATTGAAATCAAAAAATATCCGAAGCTGACCGAAGTTGGTGCCTGGCGCGATGAAACCATGGTCGGACATCTAGGGGACACGCCGGTCAAATATGACGGAAAGCGGTACGGAGGCTTCTATACACAGGACGATATTCGTGAAGTCGTGGCCTATGCCGCGGCTCGGCACATCACGATCGTGCCGGAAATCGACATGCCAGGCCACATGCAGGCCGCGATTGCGGCCTATCCTGAACTCGGTTGCACCACCAATAAAATCGGAGTGAAGACGGAGTGGGGCGTTAGCAAGAACATCCTCAACCCCGAAAAGTCCACAGTTCAATTCTGCAAGGATGTGCTGACGGAAGTCATGGAACTTTTTCCATCGACGTTTATTCATATCGGTGGCGATGAAGCGAGAAAAGACCAATGGGAGGCCAGTGCCCGGATCCAGCAGTTACGTGAAGAGCGCGGGCTCAAGGACATGCATGAGATGCAGAGCTGGTTCATCCGGCAGATCGATGATTTTCTGGTGGCGCATGGTCGTCGTCTGATCGGCTGGGATGAGATTGCTGAAGGAGGGTTGGCCAAAAACGCCGCCGTGATGTGGTGGCGCGGAAACAAGTTGTCTGTTGCACAAAAAGCGGCAGCGGAAGGTCATGATGTGGTTGTTGCTACCAGCGCTGCTCTCTATTTCAATTTTTATCAGGTTAAGGATCGATCAAATGAACCAATGGGGCATCCCGGATTTCTCCCTTTGGAAACTGTTTATCAGTTTGATCCTGTTTTCAAGGGAATGGACAAAACGGTTGTTTCGCACATTCTCGGAGCGCAGGGGGAACTATGGACGGAATATATCTACAACCTGCCTCACGTGGAATATATGACTTATCCGCGGGCCTGTGCATTGGCTGAAATCGACTGGCTTCCGGCGGAACAGAAAGACTACTCCGGTTTTCTGGAGCGGATGAAGATGCAGGAACAGCGGTTTGATGCCGCAGGCGTCAACTATAGAAAGATAGAACAGCAGTGATCATGTACTGCGACGACTAGAACGTAGAGTCACAG
The DNA here is from genome assembly GCA_002423675.1 of Verrucomicrobia bacterium UBA5540. Classification (GTDB taxonomy): domain Bacteria; phylum Verrucomicrobiota; class Kiritimatiellia; order Kiritimatiellales; family Tichowtungiaceae; genus Tichowtungia. The sequence continues at coordinate 7,558 of DINM01000162.1, read as the reverse complement.
TCTTTAAAAAGCTGGATAACAGAAAGAGCATGCAGCGGGAGTGTTCTTCAAACGGGAATCATGACGCCTGCTCAGGAGAAAAATAAAAATGGAAAAGCTTAAAGAAGTCTCTTCCGCATTTCAGTGCCCGGGAACCTATCGGGGAGAAGCCCCGTATGGAAGCGGACACATTAACGACACGTATCGGGCAGTTTATGATCTGGATGGTCGTGAGATCCATTACATCCATCAGCGCATCAATAAAAATATTTTTAAAAATGTTCCCGCGCTGATGGAAAACATTGGGAGAGTAACCCGCCACCAGCGGAAAAAGTTCGTTGAGGCCGGTGCGAGCGAACTTGATCGGCGGGTTCTGACACTTGTTCCGACCACGGATGGACAGGACTACTATGTTGATATGACCGGCGACTTCTGGCGCACTTATGTCTTTATCGAAGGTGCGGTCGGAATTGATGTGATTGAAAACACCCGGCAGGCCTACGAAACCGCCAAAGCCTTTGGGGAATTTCAGTGTCAGTTGGCCGATCTGCCGGGTCGTTTGCACGATACGATCCCGAATTTCCACCACACCCGATCGCGCTTTAACGTGATGAAGGAGGCTCTCGCGGCCGACATTCACGGACGTACGGCCGATGTGAAGGCGGAAATTGATTTTGCTTTGCAACGTGAAGAGATGGTTGACGTGGTGATTGATCTGATGGCTTCCGGCGAAGTTCCCGAACGCGTGACACATAACGACACCAAGCTGAACAATGTGCTGATCGATACCGTTACCGGCAAGGGAATGTGCGTGATTGATCTCGATACCGTGATGCCCGGATCGGTACTGTATGACTTTGGTGATATGATTCGCACCACCACCACTTGCGCCCCGGAGGACGAGCGCGATCTCTCAAAGGTGGAGATGGATATCGATTATTTTGAGGCCTTGGTAAAAGGCTACCTCGAAACCGCGTCTGGTTTTTTAACTCCGAAGGAAATCGAGCTCCTTCCGTTTTCCGGCCGGCTGATCACCTTTGAAATCGGTTTGCGCTTTCTGACCGACTATCTTCAGGGCGATGTATATTTTAAAACGCACCGTGCGGGACAGAATATCGACCGTTGCCGCAAGCAGTTCAAAATGGTCGAGTCCATGGAGCGGCAGATGGATGCTATGCAACGTATAATGAGGACTTGTTAATGAAGGTTTTAGTCACCGGCGGTGCCGGATTTATCGGTNNTGGAGCATTTTCAAGGCAAGGCGGAGGTGCGGGTTCTCGACAACCTGCGCTCGGGTTATTTGAAAAACCTTCGTGGGCTGGAACATGAGTTCATCGAAGGATCCATTACGGATCGCGAGGCGGTGAAGAGAGCCGTGGAAGGAGTAGACTATATTTTTCACATGGCGGCGATGATCAGCGTTCCCGAGTCGATGGATAAGCCGGTCGAATGTGTTGAGATCAACACGGTCGGAACGCTGATCGTGCTGGAAGAAGCCGCGAAAGCCGGCGTGAAAAAAATGTGCTTTTCCAGCTCGGCCGCCAACTACGGCGATAACCCGGTTGTGCCAAAGCTTGAAACGATGCTTCCCGAACCGAAAAGCCCGTATGCTATCACCAAGCTCGACGGCGAATATTACTGCGACATGTTCAGCCGTGAGGGAAAGATCAAGACGGGAGTCATGCGCTATTTCAACGTCTTTGGTCCTCGGCAGGATCCAAAGAGTGCCTACGCCGCCGCCGTCCCGATCTTTATCGACAAGGCTGCGAAGAATGAGACCATTTCCATTTTTGGCGACGGCGAGCAGACGCGCGACTTCATTTATGTGAAAGACATCGTCGCGGCCAATGTCTTTCTGGCAATGAACGATACTGCGCCCGGTTTCTTTAATGTCGCTTATGGCGGACGATTGACCNNATCGTCCTCGAAGATTGAATACGCGCCGGTGCGGGCGGGCGATGTGAAGCACTCGATGGCTTCCGTCGAAAAAATCAAAGCTGCAGGCTTCGAGCCAACCTCCAGTTTTGATGAGGGCCTTCGGGCAACGATCGCTTTTTTTATGAATAAATGAGCCGAGGGGAAATCGATTGAATAATCGTGATCATATGAAAGCAGTTTACTGCGCCGGCCTGTCAGGCATTGACCGATGGAATGGTGCGCCAGCCGACCCTTTTGCCTATAGTAAAGACCGCGGTGGAGAGCCGGCTGAAAACGGGGAGGTCAGATTTGCATGGGATGAACGGGGGCTCTATGTTTTTGCAGTACTGGAAGATTCATTTCTGATCGCAAAGAACCCGCGGGATCATCAGCTTCACTACCTCTATGGAGATGTTTTTGAACTGTTCGTCAAACCGTTGAACGCCCCGTACAAGTGGGAAATGTATGCGACGCCCAACGGGAATAAATCCACCCTTTTTTTTCCTGTTTGGCCGACGGCGATGTCTGCAGAAGAATGTCTTATCAATCACGGGTTTCAGGGGCTGGACGTTTCCGTAGTAAAAACCTCCAAAGGGTGGAACGCTCAGATGTTTGTGCCAGTTGAACAGTTGGTGTCTTTTGGGGCGGGATGGGGTCNNATGGGGTCCGGGATCGGAATGGACGGTTTTTTGCGGTCGATATAATTGTAACAGTGAAACGCTTGAAAATCCGGAACTCAGCATGATTCCTGCCCTGTCGGAAACCAATTATCACTTAAGCGGAGAATATGCCGTATTAGAATTTCAAAAAGGTAAACGTCCATAAATATGGATGAAATCAGGAGAAAAAAGATGAAACCCACTCTTGTTATTATGGCAGCAGGTATTGGAAGCCGCTACGGTGGACTTAAACAGGTCGACCCTGTTGGGCCGTCCGGCGAAATTGTTCTCGACTACTCCGTTTTCGACGCCATTCGCGCCGGCTTCGGCAAGGTTGTCTTCATCATACGCCCGGAAATCGAAGAAGCCTTCAAAGAAGTTGTCGGCCATAAGCTCGATGGAAAGCTCGATGTCGAATATGTTTTCCAAACCTTGGAAAAAATTCCGAAAGGCTTTTCCGTTCCCGAAGGGAGAAGTAAACCGTGGGGAACTGCTCAGGCGATTCTTGTTGCTCGGGATGCCGTCAAAACACCTTTTGCCGTCATTAACGCCGACGATTTTTACGGACGCGAATCATTTGAGGTCATCGCCAAGCAGCTGATGGCTACGGATGTAAACAGCACCGATTTCTCGATGGTTGGCTTTTACATCAAAAACACTTTGTCATCCTATGGCGGCGTTGCGCGCGGATATTGCGATGTACAAAACGGAAAACTCGTCACGGTTACCGAACGGTTCAACATTGAACGTCAAAAAGACGGCGTGATTCGGTACGATGGCGGCGAAATGGCCGATGATGACATGGTTTCCATGAACACCTGGGGCTTCACGCCAAAGTTGTTTGATTTTCTCGACCGCGGCTTTGTCGACTTCCTTTCGCTCCGCGGAACCGAACTCAAAAGTGAATACCTATTGCCTGAACTCATCGATGGTATGATCCAAAGCGGAGAAGCTACGGTGGAGGTTTTACCCTCCAATGAAAAATGGATGGGCGTTACCTATTCCGAGGACAAACCGCAGGTCATGGCGGGCATCCGTGTCCTCACGGATGCCGGTATGTACCCGAAAAACCTTTGGGCTTAATTGTATTCCCTGTTTTGGTTCGAGGATTTTAATTCTAAGGATAACCGCACGAAACAAACCAGACTAAGGCATCTTCTTGACTGATCACTCCAGCGTGGCGGTAATCGTCGCGAGTAACGCGTTTTGCGCTCTATTTTTGATGGAGCAAGAATCTGTTTGATTTCACTCTACAGATTTTCAATAGGGGTTAAATATAAGTCGTCGGTAGATTTTTTCATAAAAAAATTGCGTTTTTTTTAAAAAAGTACTAACAATATCAGGTTTTCTGTTGCGCTCTCTTTGAGAGAATAACTTTGTATGTTTCGTGTGCAGAATTAATCAAGAATAAACCTAATTGAGGAAAGAATCCCATGAATAGATTGATAAGAAATTTTTCGATATGGCTGGTTGGCGCGTTGGTTTGGACGCAGGGGCTCTTTTCATTTGCGGCGACTCTGGCCTACTGGCAGATGGATGAGGCGACGGGAGCTTCTGCTATAACGGATGCGGTGGGGTCAAACAGCCTGACTCTTAAAGTGCGTGCGACTCAAACCCAGCCGTTTTCCACCGTTGTTCCGAATCCGGACGCAGGGCCTTTCAGTGCCGGAGACCCTCAAGCAAATCCATCAGCNNCGGCACACCGTGGACCTTGGAAGGATGGTTTCGCAATTCTGCGGCGTCGGGACAGCAGAATGGTGTTGAAATGATCGCCGCAACGCGCAACGCGTCTGGAGCGTATAAGGGCTGGGATCTGCGCATGCAGAACGGTCGTATTCAGTTGCTGGCAGCCGCTGAAAGCGGTTCTTCGTCTTCGATTATCACAGATCGTCGGTATGACGACGGGCAGTGGCATCATATCGCGATTGAGTGGGATCCGGCTTCCGGTGCAAAAGGGCAGATGAAGATTTATGTGGACGGGACGCTGGCGAAAGCCGGCTCCGGAGCGGGTGACCTGGGCGATGGAGTATCCCGCCGCTTTACGATCGGCGCGCAGATGAATGCAAACGGATCCGGCCTGTTTTTCTGGAAGGGCGATCTGGATGAATTCCGTTTTTCCAATGGACTGCTTGAGCCAAAGAGCTTTATTTACGGAAAACGCATGTTACCACTACCACCATCGCAATTGGCAGAAGGGCCTATTGTACAGAATATTTCTGCGGCCTATCGGCACGGACAGGTCTTCATCCAGTGGGATGAAATAATTACAAATACTGCCAATCTCAAGGTATACATGTATACAAAACCGATTACTACGGAAACCTTTTCGCAGGCGCAGTTGGTTGAGCAACGGATCGAACCGCATTCGGCCAATGATTGGTATGAAGATCCGGAGGAGTGTCCAAAAACCGCGGGGCCCGCTCGGGGATGGATTATCGAAGATGGCGGGAAACCGATTGATCGTACCGGCGGTCTTTTTGTGTACACAGTAGAAGAATCGGATCCGGCACAGGCCTTCTTTGTTGTGTTAGCAGATAATCAAACTGTAGCGGATATTAAACCGGGGCAGAACTCTCTGACTTCATCAGTGAAGATGGCTGTAGAACCAATTCGTGCAATTTGGCAGCTGGGTTCGGCTCCCAACCCTTCGGCGGACGGTAAACCATTGGCTATCTATTTGCATTCTCATACGAGCCGTCCGTCCGGTGCATTAACTTATCTGGTATTCGGCGACAGCACCATGGGCTGGCGTAAAGGGCTCCCTTTTAAATTCAAAGTAACGGTGCGTTCTGACGTCGTTTTGGTAGAGCCGTATGACCGGGTTTGGATTAATCGGAGGATAAGTTCTGCTGAGACGTATGAGGCGTATAATACCGAATATAAAAATATAGAAACCTGGCATTACGGCACCAGCGATAAAATATATGATCCAGCTCTTCGGTATAAAGGCGTCGTAGTTAATTATACTGAACGACTTGATCTGTGGGAGCTCGACTGGGTTCAACAGACTTATAAAACAGATCCGAACCGGGTGTATGCGACCGGGGCTTCGATGGGAACTTGGGCTCAACAGCTTGCAATGTGGCATCCTGATCGGTTTGCAAGTGTAGATGTACTCGTTCCTTTTGTGGACTGGAGTTATGTAAACGGTTCAGAAAGTAATGCAAAACGGCTTGCCGCTGCCTGCGGACCGATGTCGATGATGACCAGCGATGGCATTACCTTGGGTGAACGAGCGAACCTGGTTGCGCTTATGCAGAAGACAACAGGTGACTTGCCGCCTGCCATCATTCGGATTGGACGGACAGATGGCTCGGTTTATTGGGCCCGAAAACCCGCGTATATAAAAGCCATGCAGACCAATCGGCACGAACTGATTGCCGGATGGGATAATGGGAATCATAGTACGGCGATGCGTAGCAGCAACATCCCGGGTTTTCCAAATTTCCGTGACTTCAATTATGCAAGCTCGCATTTTGCTCTCAATAAGAGCTATCCTGCCTTCACTTATTTTTCAATGAATCAGAATCCGGGGAATGGTGACAAAACAGATGGCGATATTACCGGATTTATTAACCGCGGTCTTGAATGGTCGGGGATTGTTGATCAGGACGATCGATATAAAGTGGAGGTTCAGGTAACACTCCCTGATGTGGTTTATCCTGTAAGCGTCGATATCACTCCTCGTAACTTGCAGAATTTTCATCCGCAGCCGGGACAGACTGTTCGGGCACAGAATCGCAATAGTGACGGAGCGGTGGTGGAAGAAAAAACATTGACCGTCGATCCGGCCGGTCGGGTGAGCTATGAAGGTTTTGCCGTGACGTCGGCTAAAGGAAATATGTTAATATTGGAATAGAGTTGCTGATTATCCAATGGATTTGAAACGGATATAAAATTTTTTCCATACAAATGAAGGGATCGATTATGCGTGGATTTCTGAAGCGGAGGGCACATTTTTTGATGAAAATGACTAAATATTTTTTTCCCGCCAGATTCTATGCGGCTTTTTTTCTGATATGTTGCATGGGCATTTTTTTGCCGGCGGAGTTGTTGGCCAATACGGTGGCCTACTGGCAAATGGATGAAACGACCGGGTCATCGGCTTTACAGGATGCCGTTGGATCATATAGTTTTTCGCAAAGCGTCAGTGCTACACAGACAGATCCGTTTTTTGCGATTGTTCCGAACCCGGATGCGGGGCCGTTCAGTATAGGTTCTCCTGCGACCAATCCTGCGGCGCTGAACAGCAGTCATGGAGGTCGGCCCTCCTATGAAGCGACATTTGATATGCGTACTTCGCCATGGACCCTTGAAGGCTGGTTCCGCAACTCTTCCAATAGCACAGCCGAGGTGCTCGTCGCCACCCGTAATTCCTCGGCAGGCTATAAGGGTTGGGATCTGACGATGATCAATGGAACAATGCGGTTATTGGCCGCAGCAGATAGCGGGTCTTCGGTCACATTGACTACTGCCGGACGGTATGACGATGGAAGCTGGCATCATGTGGCCGTCGAATGGGATCCAGATACCGGTGCAAACGGATGGTTGCTGCTTTATATCGATGGGGTTCTGGTGTGCAATAGTGGTGGTGCTGGCGATTTAGGAGATGGGGGGGCATTGAAACGTTTTGCCATTGGAGGGCAGATGACGAGTGTGGGATCGTTCTCCGCTGCCTGGCAAGGGGATATGGATGAATTTCGTTTTTCGGACGCCTTACTTGATCCGACAGAGTTTCTTCGAGCCAGACCGGCGCCGGCAACTCTGGCGTACTGGCAGATGGACGAAACCACCGGTGCTTCCGTTATACAGGATGCTGTTGGTTCAAACAACCTGACTTTAGCGGTCAGCACAACCCAGACGCAGCCTGCTATTACGAATATTCCCAATCCGGATGCAGGGCCTTTCAGTATCGGTGATCCGACTACCAATACAGCGGCGTTGAGTCAAAGTCATGGAGCCCAATCGGCTTATAATGAAACATTTGATATGCGTACTTCGCC
>DINM01000106.1 GCA_002423675.1 Verrucomicrobia bacterium UBA5540 | reverse complement strand
CGGCGACCGATCTGAATAATCCCAATGTGATCCGCGCAAGCATCGGCACACTCTTTTATCTGCCGGTCGCCGAGGCGACTTCGGAAGAGACGATTGCGTTTCTGAAAGGGAAGAACGTGAAAATCCTTTCCGCTGTGCCGGATGCTGAGGCGGTGTATACGGATGTTGATTTGAAGGGGCCGGTCGCCATCGTCGTCGGCGCGGAAGATAAAGGACTTTCCAATGTCTGGAAGGATTCGTCCGATCTGAACGTGAAAATTCCAATGCTTGGAAAAAACGATTCGCTGAATGTTTCAGTTTCCGCCGCGATTCTGCTTTATGAGGCTGTCCGCCAATGCAAAAAGTAAGAATCTTTTCCCGATCCAATTTATCGAGGATAACCGTATTTGTAATGAATTTATCACGAGGCTTTTATAATACTTATTTTCTGAAGCTATTAAGGCGGTAACGCCAAAGATTAATCGTAACGTAAATATTTTTTACTGGAATGTCGCTCCAGTTTTACAGAATATCCGGCATGAAAAAATTACTGATATTGCTTGTTGTAAGTTATGGTCTTCTTTCGTTTGGGGTGGAATGGAATGATCTCAATGTTCTACAGCAGAATCGTGAGCAGCCGCATGCGACGATGATGGTGTATCCTGATGCGGCCGGCGCCATGAAGTATGACCGGACGACATCACCGTGGTTTCAATCGCTTAACGGAGAGTGGAAATTTAATTGGGTGAAAAATCCCGCTGCCCGGCCGGTTGATTTCTATAAAACCGACTTTGATGCAAGTGAGTGGAAAACGATTCCGGTGCCGTCAAACTGGCAGATGCATGGTTACGGATTGCCGATTTACACCAACATTAAATATCCATTTCCAAAAAATCCGCCGCATATTGATCCAACCTGGAATCCGGTCGGTTCGTATTTACGGGAATTTTCCGTACCGGAAGACTGGGACGGACGTGAGGTCTATATCACATTTGATGGGGTAGAGGCGGCGTTCTATCTCTGGATTAATGGTGAAAAGGTCGGTTACAGCCAAGGGAGCCGTACCCCTGCTGAGTTCAACATTACAAAGTTTCTGAAACCGGGAAAGAATATGTTAGCCGTGGAGGTTTACCGCTGGTGTGACGGTTCTTATCTTGAGGATCAGGATTTCTGGCGGCTGAGCGGCATTTACCGTGATGTCTATCTTTGGAGTACCGCTAAATCTCATATTCGTGATTTCTCGATCGTTACCGCTCTCGACGCACAGTACAAAAATGCTGAATTGAACGTTACGGCCGAACTGATCCATCCTGCCGGCAAAGTGGTTCTGGAGCTGTTTGATGCATCCGGACGGCGAATTGGAAAGACCTCAGCTCGCGGACGTTCGCAAGTTTCTTTGGATCTGTCGGTTGTTTCTCCGGAAAAGTGGAACTCTGAAAAACCGTATTTGTACACGGTATTGCTGACGCTGAAAAACTGGTTGGGGAGAACCGTTGAAGTGATTCCCCAGCGCGTTGGGTTCCGGAAAGTGGAAATTATCAATAGCCGCTTCTGTATTAACGGGGTACCCGTTTTGATCAAAGGTGTTAACCGGCACGAGCATTCTCCGGCTACGGGGCATACACTGTCCCGTGCAGAGATGATTCGCGATATACAGCTTATGAAGGAAAATAACTTCAATGCTGTGCGGACCTGTCATTATCCCAATACTCCCGAGTGGTATGATCTGTGTGATAAGTACGGAATCTATCTCTGGGACGAAGCCAATCTCGAAAGTCACGGAATGGGGTATGAGGCGGAATCACTCGCATAGGATCCTTCCTGGAAGGCGGCTCATTTAGACCGCATTCAGCGAATGGTAGAACGCGACAAAAATCACGCCTCTGTTGCCGTTTGGTCGATGGGCAACGAGGCTGGAGACGGTGTGAATTTTTCCGCCTGTTACGCTTGGATCAAACAGAAAGACTTAACCCGGCCGGTTCACTATGAGCGGTCGCAGGAGAATGGCGGGCCGAATACCGACATCTTTAATAATATGTATCAAACGCCTGATAATATTCGGAAATACACAGAGAACAAAGCGAACACCAAGCCCTATATTCTTTGCGAGTATTCTCACGCGATGGGAAACAGCAATGGGAACCTCAAGGAATACTGGGATATTTTTTACGCGGATAACACGGCTCAAGGCGGCTTTATATGGGACTGGATGGATCAAGGCATTCTTCAACCGGTACCGGCGGAATTTAAGGGTCATATCGGACAGGGCCCTGTCAAAGACACCTTTTTTGCGTACGGCGGCTGGTGGGAGAATGCTGCGGGCATTTATAATGACGGAAATTTTTGCATGAACGGACTTCTTGGAGCGAATCATGTGCCACATCCCGGCATGTATGCTGTACGTTATATGCAACAGAACATTCACGTTATCGCAGACGATTTAAGTTCGGGCGTTATCACTGTCAGTAACCGGTTTGATTTTTCCAATATAAAAGATCTGCTTTCCGGACATTGGAAAATCGAGGCAAACGGACATGCCGTGGCGGAAGGAGAAATTCCGGATCTGGATATTGCTCCGCATACAGAGCAAAAGGTTGTGTTGAGTCTCCCTAAAATCCAGCCTGCCGCCGATACGGAGTATTTTCTGACTGTGAGTTTTTCAGCCAAGACCGAGTATCACCCGTTGATAAAGCCGGGTACCGAGCTTGCTTGGGAACAGTTCGCCCTGCCGTCCGGACCGATGACGAAAAATATTCCGATTACCACCGATCTGCCGATTTTAAAAACCGGAGAAACAGAAACGGACGTCACCGTTTCCGGCAAGGACTTTTCTGTACAGTTCGACAAGAAAACCGGCGTAATGGATTCATTTGTTTTCAACGGAAAAGCATTAATCAAACGCGGTGGACATCCGAATTTCTGGCGTGCGCCGGTTGACAATGACCGGCCTCTGATAAAACGGAAAGAATTAAATGCTGTATGGGCTGCGGCGGGATCCAACGCCCGGTTGATGGATATGAAGGTAGAGCCGGTCAGCAATTCAATTGTACGTGTTACCGCGCAATCCAATTTGCCCGATGTGCAGGGACGCTTTACGGTGGTGTATACCATATACGGAGATGGCCGGGNNATTTTCAGTTGATCAAATGGTTTGGCAGAGGCCCCTGTTCAACGTACCTAGATCGTGAACTGGCTCCGGTGGGACTGTATCAGGGAACTGTGGATGGGCAGTGGGTGGATTACTCCCGCCCGCAGGAAAACGGCAATAAAACCGGGGTTCGCTGGATCTCTCTGACCGATAACGCCGGTGACGGTCTGTTGATTACTGCCCAGGCTGGTTTTCTGAGTGCCAGCGCGCGCTATTACAGTAAGCAGACAATGGAAGATTCGGCATACAGTTTCCAAATGCAACGTTCGAAAGATATCTATTTGAATATTGATGCACAACAAGGCGGTGTCGGCGGGATTAACTCGTGGGGAGCTGCTCCGCTTACACAGTATCAATTGAACCAAGCGACATACTCTTATTCATATTATTTACAGCCGATTGCAAGTAAGCCATAAGAAAACGGAGTCGCCGCAAAACATGCAGATGACTTTTTCTGCAGGCTTTCCCGCCTGAAAGCACTATCATTAGATCTGCGTGGGCGGAAATGCTATTCCTTTCATCCTACAGTCCCGATCGAAAATATGTGGAGCAAGGTCAAACAGGATCCTGCATTCGGTCAAGGCGCGGACACAGAAGGCGCGANNATGTTCTCGGCTGGTTCGCCTCATACGGTTCCGGTTCATTTTAAAATGCTTTAATTTCGATAATTACCAATTGCAGGTAATTGTCTTATGTGGTTAAAAAATTGCCTTTGTCTCCGTCTTTGGGGAAGAGCCGAGAACTCGGCTTGAGGTGGTGGGCGTTACAGGATTCGAACCTGTGACTTCTACCGTGTGAAACCATTCTTAAGTTTTTTCCCAGCGGGAAAACGGTTACAGATTGTTTCCTTATCTGCTTCTGAAACAAGATGATACATGAATCCGTTCCGAGATCAAGAAGAAGTGCAACTTTCTGAAAAAAGATGCTTTCCCGTGGCCGAAAACAGAAGTTTCTACAGGCAATTTTCTATTCTACCGTTCGGTGGTAGAAGTCTCCCGCACGGCCCTCGAAAGCGCCACGCCGACATCAGATATTCAGGCCATTTGATAAAAGTTGACTATTCCGATTTCTTTTGTTGACAGATACCCCATTGGGGTATATAAGGCGTACATGAAAAAGGCAGAACAGATTACCACACATGAAGGAACGCTGAATCGTCTGGCGCGTATTTCCGGGCAGGTGCAGGGTGTCCGCAAGATGGTCGAGGATAAAAAATACTGCATCGATATCATCACCCAGATTCAGGTCGCCCGCTCCGCCCTGCGCTCGGTCGAAATGCAAATTCTTCAAAAACATATGCATCATTGTGTCAGTGGTGCGTTTGCCTCCGGTTCCCAGAAGGAGGCTGACGAAAAGATGGAAGAACTTCTCCGTGTAATGAAAAAACAGTACTGAAAGGAGTACGTTATGAAGAAAGGGTTACTGGTTGCCATGCTGCTGGGTGCAGCAACAGCGGCGTTTGCCGCACCGCAAACGACCTGCCCGGTGATGAAGGGCAATAAGATCAATCCAAAGCTGTACGTGGATGCGGAAGGTGTTCGCATTTACGTCTGCTGCGGCGGATGCGTTGGTAAAGTGAAAGCCGATCCGGCCAAGTACATTGAACAGATGAAGGCCGAAGGAGTGGAGTTGGAAAAAGCACCCTCGGCCAAGGATGCCAAATCCACTGCGGATCATGGACAACATCACCATTAATGTTTAGGGTCACGTCGAAGCCCGGGGGCAACCCCTCCGGGTAGCTCAGTACCATTAACAGATCGGAAAATCTATGCGTTTTGTAAAACCAAATTTCCTCTACCTGTCAGCGCTTGTTTTTTCGGTAACCTGCACCTCGCTACAGGCCGATGAACTACAAAGTTATCTTGAGGAGGCAGCGCTCAACAATCCGGGGCTCGAAGCCTCGTTCAATAATTGGAAGGCGGCGCTCGAAGAGGTGCCGCAGGTGAAGGCTCTGCCCGTTCCGCGCTTCAGCTATTCCTATTTTATCCAAGAGGTCGAAACCCGCGTCGGTCCGCAACGTCAGCGCTTCGGCATCTCGCAGGTGTTTCCTTGGTTTGGAAAACTCAAGCTGCGCGGCAGCGCCGCCATGGAAATGGCCGAAGCGGAACACCAGCGCTACGAGCAGGCCAAGCTGAAACTCTTCTACCGCGTAAAATCCGCTTTCTTCGAATATGCCTATCTGGCCCAATCCATTGAAACCACCCGCCAGCATCTAATCCTGCTGCAAAATATCGAAGAGGTGGCCCGCACCCAACTCAAAACCGGCGCATCACAAAGCGCGGCGGTTCAGGCTCAGGTCGAGCTGGGAAAACTGGACAACAAATTGCGCACGCTTCAAGCACTTCGAGTTCCGCTTTCGACCAAACTGAGTGCCGCACTGAACCGGAAGGGGGATACGGTGCTTCCCTGGCCGCAGTCCGTCGAAAAAACGCCGACTGATTTTACGGATGACGAAGCACAGCAATGGCTGAAAGAATCCAGTCCCGAACTGAAGCAGATGGATGCGATGATCCGAAATGCAACGNNACCGCAAAAACAGTGCTGTGCTTCCCTGGCCTCAACCCGTTGAAGAAACCGCGGCGGAGTTCACCGACAAAGAGACTTTGCGACTCCTGAGCGAGGGCAGCCCCGCGCTGAAACAGCTCGACGCCATAATCCGCAAAGAAACCGATGCCGCCGCGCTGGCGCGTAAAGCGCGCTACCCCGACATCATGATCGGTTTGGACTACATCCAGACAGACGACGCCCGTATGGCCACACCGGACAACGGCAAAGATCCTCTCATGGCCTCGGTCTCGATCAACCTGCCGATCTGGTTCGGCAAACTGAAAGCCGGCGAGCAGCAGGCCGCGTACCGGCGCGCCGCCGCCGAGGATCAGCGCACCGAAACCGAAAACCGCCTGACCGCCACCTTGCAGATGGCCCTCTTCCGGTTCCGCGATGCGGAGCGGAAAATCAGCCTCTACAGCGACACCCTCGTTCCGAAAGCGGAGCAGTCGCTCGAAGTCACCCGCGAAAGCTTTGAGTCCGGACAGGCCGGCTTCACCACGCTCATCGACACCGAACGCATGCTGCTCGAAT
>DINM01000164.1:22266-22470 GCA_002423675.1 Verrucomicrobia bacterium UBA5540 | reverse complement strand
GATGAAGTTTTGTTCTTTCTATAAAAACGGGTCGCCGCAGGCGCCCGGGGCGCTCCGGTGGAACAAGACAGGATTGTTTTGAGGAAACCCGGCGTGTTAGTCGCCATAGCCGTAATGATCGACGACAAAGTCGAGGTCTTTATCCCCACGCCCGGAGAGATTCACCAGAATGGTGCCGGACTTCATCTCCTGGGCCTTTTTCAT
>DINM01000164.1:21857-22047 GCA_002423675.1 Verrucomicrobia bacterium UBA5540 | reverse complement strand
GACCGAACCGATGCAGTAGATCGAGTTGACCGGGTCGGCGAGGTAGGACTTAAAGGCGGAATCGACCGCTTCTTTGAGTGTTTTGAGTCCGTGAGAAACCGGCACGACCGTTGCGCCGAGCAGTTTCATGCGGATGACATTGGGATGTTCTTTAGCGATATCGACTTCGCCCATATGAATTTCGCATTCG
>DINM01000164.1:0-21832 GCA_002423675.1 Verrucomicrobia bacterium UBA5540 | reverse complement strand
ATGAATCTCTTTCATCGGGCCGGTGAGCTGCGGTGGAATATAGGAGCCGCCGTAGGGACCGAAGTTCCCATCAGCGTCCGGGGTATTCTGCAAATAGTCGCGATAATCTTTTTTCATGAAGCGCTCCTTACATACAAACCGTTACGAATAAGAGAAAGAGAGATGGAGCGTAAGACAAAACTTGGTGCGGAGCAAGAACCCGTGAAGGAAAGAGCGCTGCGCTCCTAAAGAAACGCTTGTGCCCCGCCCCGCGCCGCTGTTACAGTCCCTCGTTGATTTCCGAAAAGAACGAAACCTATGGGAGTATGATTGAATGAATATTTTGCATGTGTGCGCCAATCCGAAGCCGGTCGAGCAGTCTGTTTCCAAGCAGCTCGCCGCCCGTTTTTTCGGCAAACTGATGGAACTCAACCCTGATGTTGAACTGAACAACATCGACCTCTATCAGGACAAACCTCCCTACTACTCCAACGATCTCTTCCGCCGCATGTGGATGCCCGTCTTCGATCCGGCCTATGAGCCGAGCAAAGCCGAAGAAGCGGCCATGAACTATGCTCAAAAGCAGATCGACGAACTCAAAAAAGCCGATGTGCTGGTGCTGACCATGCCGATGTGGAACTTCTCCGCTCCCGGCGTCATGAAAGCCTGGATGGACCAGGTGCTGGCCCCCGGCTTCCTGTTTGAAATTTCCGAGGACGGCCCGACACCGCTGCACAACATCACCACCATCGTTCTGCTGGTCGCCTCCGGCGGCATCTATAAAGAAGACGATCCGCGCGATGCGCTGACTCCTCAGATCCGCGCTGCCTTCGGGTTCATCGGTATCACTGATATCCGCATTGCCTGGGCCGACGGCCAGAACCCGATCTTTTTCAGCGATANNAGCGAGGGCGAAATCCGCCGTGAAATGGCGTTCGACGCCGCCGAAGAGCTGGCCGAAGAACTCGCGGAGGAAGCCGCAGAAGGATAATCCGCTTCATGGGAACCTTTGTTAAAATCTGCGGAATCTGCTCCAGAAGCGATCTGGAGCAGATTTGTGCTTTAGAGCCTGATGCGATCGGCTTTGTCTTCTGGCCGCGGGCCAAGCGTTACGTGCGGCCCGAACAGGTTGTCGGCTGGCTCAACAGCATTCCCGAACAGATCAAAAAAGTAGGCGTCTTTGTCGAGCCGCCGCCCGCCGAGGTCGAAGGAGTCGCAGTCGCCTGCCATCTCGATGTCGTGCAGATTCACCTGATTTCCAATGATTGGAAAATCGAGCGCCCGCTTTTCCAGGGTTTGGAAACCTGGCTTTCACCGCGCATGAGCGAGGGGGTCAACCGCAACATTCTGAACGCCGTGAATCCGGAACCGTCGGCCTTAGTGGCCGACTCGTTTGACCCGAACAGCATTGGTGGTACCGGCAAACTTAGCAGCTGGGAGCGTGCGCTTGCCATGAAGGTTGCCGTCGGCAAACCGGTCATGCTGGCCGGCGGGCTGAATCCGGAGAACGTACGCGATGCGATCGACGCTGTTCACCCGTGGGGCGTGGATGTCAGCTCCGGCGTCGAAAAAGAACCCGGTGTCAAAGACCTCCGCAAAGTGAAGCAGTTCATGGAAAGTGTAAGACGATGACTCAGCCGGATAAAAAAGGACACTTCGGACCATACGGTGGAATTTTTGTTCCCGAGACCTTGATGGAACCGCTCCGCGAACTGGAACGCGTTTATAAAGCCGCGCGCAAAGATTCTGCCTTTAAGAAGGAACTCGATTATATCTTGCGCGAATACGTCGGCCGCCCGTCGCCGCTCTGGTTTGCCGAACGGATGACCGCGCAGCTCGGCGGCCCGAAAATTTATCTCAAGCGAGAAGACCTCAACCATACCGGTGCTCACAAAATCAACAACGTCGTCGGTCAGGCGCTGCTGGCGAAGCGGCTCGGCAAGACACGGCTGATCGCTGAAACCGGCGCGGGCCAGCACGGNNGACGCTGAAAGAAGCGATTAATGATGCGATGCGCGACTGGGTCAGCAACCTGCGTAACACGCACTATGTGCTCGGTACTGCGTTTGGTCCGCATCCCTATCCGATGATGGTCCGCAATTTTCAGAGCGTCATCGGCAAAGAAGCCCGAAAACAGATTTTGAAAGCCGAAGGACGGTTGCCGACCGCCATCGTCGCCTGCGTCGGCGGCGGAAGCAATGCCATCGGAATTTTCCATTCTTTCATCAAGGATGAGGGCGTTCGTTTAATCGGAGTCGAAGCCGGCGGACTTGGCATCGAACCCGGCAAACACGCTGCGCGCTTCGCCGGCGGAAAAGTCGGCGTGCTGCAAGGCGCCAAGAGTTATGTTCTACAGGACGACGACGGACAGATTCTGCTCACGCACTCTGTCAGCGCCGGACTCGATTACGCCTCCGTCGGCCCGGAGCACGCGCTGCTGCACGATACCGGCCGCGCCGAATACACCTATATTGAAGACGCCGACGCCGTCNNGGGAAGGCATTCTGCCCGCGCTCGAAAGCTCGCATGCCATCGCGTGGGTCATCAAAAATGCCGGACAGTTCACTAAAGACGACATTGTCATCATCAACGTCTCCGGTCGCGGCGACAAAGACGTCCAGCAAATCGCCGAATGGAAAAAACAGCAGGACGACACCGTGTTGCGCTCGGGCGAATTTATTCATCTCGGGCGGCATCATGAAATCACGGCGCATGCGCACGGAATAAATCCGCTGATTCTTCATTTCAAGGTCTGTCGCCTGAATGCAGAGAGTGGACTGTGTGATCCCGTCCACGAAGAAATTCAGAACTACGGTTCTGTGCAACCCGGCGATGCCTTTTGGGCCCGCGAACTGTCTCGGATCGAGCAAAAGGTCTGTTCCGCCGAAGAACCTGAAGTTCATAACCCTTGAGATGCTATGCCAATAAAAAGTATGACCGGATTCGGAGCGGCATCCGCGCACACCGAGGGAGTAAGGATCAGCGTTGAGCTGAGCTCGGTAAATCGTAAACAACTCGATGTGGTCTTCCGTCTGCCGCCGGCGCTGGCTGCGCTTGAGTCGCGCGTGCAGAAAATTATTCAGAAGCAGGTTTCCCGCGGACGAATCAGCGGCACGGCGCAACTGGAAGCTGTGAATGGCAACGTGATGATCCAAATCGATCAGCAACGCGCGGAAGCAACGGTTGCAAAACTGCGACGCACCGCGAAAAAATTGAAATTACCGGACGATTTAAGCGCCTCGATGCTGTTGCAGATTCCCGGACTGTTGAAAACGCAGTCGGTGGAGCAGTCGGCTGAAGAAATTTTCCAACCTCTGGAAAAAGCACTGATCGCCGCGCTGAAAAAACTGAACGCGATGCGTGTGCGTGAAGGGAAAGCGCTTGAAACCGACTTTCTAAATCGCCTGAAGCTGCTCGAAGTGATGCTGGATAAAATTAACGCCCGTGCGCCGGAAATTTCTTCCAATGTTCGGAAGAAATTGTTCCAGGGATTGGAAAACGCCGGGCTGAAAAACGTCGCGCAAGATGAACGGGTCATCCGGGAGATTGCGCTCTTCGGCGAGAAGAGTGATATCGCCGAAGAGATCACGCGGATCAGAAGTCACATTGCGCAGTTTAAAACAATGCTGCGCGACAAAGATCCTTCCGGTCGGTCGCTCGATTTTCTGGCGCAGGAATTTTTCCGCGAGATCAACACGATCGGTTCGAAGGCGAACGATTTAAAAATCACCGAACAGGTTGTTGCGTTTAAAACCGAACTCGAACGCATTCGGGAGCAGATTCAAAATGTCGAATAAGCAAACGCCGCTGCTGCTGGTTGTCTCCGCGCCGTCGGGCGCGGGAAAATCATCGCTGTGCAACCGGCTGGTCGAAAAATTTCCGTCGATGATTTATTCGATCTCCTGCACGACGCGCGCGCCGCGTGGCGCTGAGCAGAACGGCGTTCATTACCACTTCCTTTCCGAAGCGGATTTCGTTGCGCGCATGGAGCACGGTGAATTCCTTGAGCATGCAATGGTGCACGGCAACCGCTACGGAACATTGAAGCAAACGGTGGTCGATGCTTTGTCGCGCGGGCTTGATATCATTATGGATATTGATGTTCAGGGCGCAAAGCAGATCCGTCTCGCGTGTGAAGAAATGGACGATGAAAACGTGATCAAAAAAAGTTTCGTCGATATTTTTATTGCACCGCCATCCATGGATGAATTGCAACGTCGCCTGTGCGGACGCGCGACAGACAGCGCCGAGGTGATTGAGAAACGAATGTGCAATGCCGCAGATGAAATGAGACATCAACCGTATTATCAGTACACAGTCATTAACGATGATTTTGAAAAAGCATCGGACGAACTTTTAAAAATCATTCTGCGCGAACATGAAAAACGCGGATAATTTTTTTTGCGTTTTGCATAAACTCTAGTTGCAAGAATTTTTTTTTATCGTTATACCTTCGTTCGTACAGGGGCAGAATGACAAGGAGCTCATCGCGCAGAATCAGTAGCCGCAGAAAAGCTCAAGTCAAACTGCGCAGAGTTAACCGAGTCATAAGGAGACTGGAAATGGCAGCTAAGAAAAAAGTCGCGAAGAAGGCAGTGAAAAAAGTCGCTAAAAAAGCGGTAAAAAAAGCTCCGGCCAAAAAAGCCGCGAAGAAAAAAGCAGTAGCGAAAAAAGCACCGGCTAAAAAAGCCGCGAAGAAAAAGGTCGCGAAGAAAAAGGTCGCTAAAAAAGCGGTGAAAAAAGCTCCGGCCAAAAAAGCCGCGAAGAAAAAGGTCGCAAAGAAAAAAGCAGCTAAAAAGAAATAACAGCTCCTGCTGATTAATTCTGAAAGCAGCCCCGAAGCCCGGGGCTGCTTTTTTTATAGTATCATTTTTCGTTTCCTTTAAAAACAGCAAGGGCTATCCTCGCACCAATTTAACAGGAGCTGGCCGCGTATATGAAATGTCCGAAGTGCGAGCATCGCGAAAACAAAGTTATCGACAGCCGCGAAGTCCGGGAGGGCTCCGCGATTCGTCGTCGTCGTCTCTGTCTGAACTGCGGACACCGCTTTACCACCTATGAAGAAGTTCTGCGCGCCGCGCTGCAGATCATCAAACGGGACGGTCGTCGCGAAGAGCTTTCCCGCGAAAAACTGATGCAGAGCATTGCCATTGCCTGCCAGAAACGCCCGATCAGCATTCAGCAGATCGAACAGATGACCAACAGCGTCATCACACAGGTCGAGGCGGAGTACGAACGCGAAGTCCCTTCCACCGCGCTGGGCACCAAGGTGATGGCATTGCTCGAAAAACTCGACGAAGTTGCCTATGTCCGCTTTGCCTCCGTCTACCGGCGGTTCAAAGACGTTAACCAATTCATGAACGAAGCCGAAAGGCTGATCGGACGCGAATGATTGATTTGCACCAGAGTCGCCGGCTTGTCGAACGCCAGCTCTGGTCCGATGCGGTGCGGCGGCTTTTTCAGACTCTGGAACTCGACGACCGCGCCGCCGCGCCGGCCATTACGGAAAGCCTCGCGGTGTTTTGTGAGCGTCACGAACAGATGCCGGAACATACCCTTTCGCTGCTCATGGCGCGTTCCTTCTGCATTACCGGCGATACCGAGGCCGCCGGACGCATTCTGCGCCACGACCGTTCGTGCCGATTGCACGCCGAATCCTGGCTCGAAGTTCTTTCCGTCGATTACCCGTTTCCCGAACTCTATCCGCTCTTTTCCTCGCGCGCGCTGCATCCGCAGCAGCTGGCGTCGGCCGGAACGGTATGGGTGCTCGACTTCAATCAAATCCGGCTGACCGAGGCCGACCGGCACGAACTGATTTTATTCCAGACGGTACGCGTGTTGACAGAAAGAGTTTCCAATGTTTGGAAAAACACGGATGGACGCGGCACTCTTGGCGTGAAGGGTCTTTCGCGCCTGATACAGTTTACCCGAAACCGCAAAGGGCCCCGGCAACTGCCCGGCCACATCCGCGATGTGCTGGCTCTTCGCGCACACAAAAACGGCTGGCCGCACGTCCCGGCGGTTCTTCTCCTCAAACATTGAACAAGGGATTTTTCTCGTGAAAAAAATGCTACCCATCGTTGCGTCTATTTCCTGCGGCATCCTGCTTTTTCTCAGTTTTCCGCCGTTTGGAATTTCCTTTTGCGGCTGGCTGGCGCTGATTCCGCTGANNTGATGCTGGCTTGTGCGGGAGCCGCGCCGCGCCGCGCGGCATTCCTCGGCTGGCTGGCCGGCGCAGTCTTTTTTCTGAGTTCGCTCTACTGGCTGCGGCACGTGACCCTTCTTGGCGAGATCGGACTTTCGTTTTATTGCGCGCTTTATTTTATTCCCTTCGCCGTATTTGTTTCGCTGCGTCGTGATGGATGGCGCAGCGCCAACAGTCTGGTAAATGTCGCGTGGATGCTCGGCGCGGCAGCGGTCTGGGCGGCGTCGGAGTATCTGCGGGCCACCGTAATGACCGGCTTCCCGTGGAATCTGCTCGGCGTCAGTCAATACCAGGAACTGCCGTTTATTCAAATCGCGGANNGATTTCGGCGCTGATGGTTTTTGTTAATGCGGCGGCGGCCGTTACGATTCTGCAATATGCCGCCGGGATTCGACGAACCTACCGGATGCATGTGGAAATGCTCAGTGCGGTCATGGTGGTTGCACTGGCCTGGTCGGTCGGCATCGATAAGCTGCTCGATAAACCGGATACGAACCGAGTGCCGGTTCATGCGGCGCTCGTTCAGCCCAACATTCCAGAGGTTGGAAACTGGGATCTGGCCGATCCGGAAGTGATCTATGGAAAACTCGAAAAGCTCACAACGCTTGCGCAGCGAGCGCCGGATCTGGATCTGATCGTCTGGCCGGAAACCGCTTTGCCCGACTTTGTCCGTCATAGCGATCGCAGTGCAAATCTGGTTAAAAAACTGGCCACAAACGGTGTTCCGTTGCTGGCCGGAAGTATGGACGTCGTCTGGCGCGCGGACAATCAGCCCGACTATTACAACGCCAGCATGTTGTTCAACACGCACGGCGAGCTGCTCGATACCTATTATAAACAGCACCTCGTGCTGTTCGGCGAATACATTCCGTTCGATGGGAAAATTCCGCTGATCAACGCGCTTACTCCGATCGGTTCCAGTTTTAAGCCCGGCCATACGGCGACGCTGTTCAAGCGGCCCGGCGATGATCGCGGGTTTTCCGTGCTGATTTGCTTTGAGGATGTGATTCCATATCTTGCGCGCAAGGCCGCCAGCGCCGGGGCCACCTTGCTGATCAACCAGACTAACGACTCATGGTTTGATCCTGACTGCGGATCGGTGCAGCACCTTGCCAACGCCATTTTCCGCTGTGTGGAAACCCGTCTGCCCATGTTGCGGTGTGCCAATACCGGCATCACCTGTTCGGTCGATCCATTCGGGCGAATCAACCAGACTCTCAACCCGCGCACCGAGGGATTCCAGATCGCGGAAACCGTTCCGGCGGATTCGGCGCGCGCGGCGACCTTTTATGTTCGGTACGGCGATCTCTTCGCTCAGGCTTGCCTGCTCGGGAGCGTTGCGCTATTTATCGTCACCTTTATCCAACGCCGAAGGTTGAAGAATGCTTGAAGAACAGAAAAACAAACTGATCGCCGTTCGCGCGCGCATGGAAGAAATGCGCGGCTATCTCGGCATCAGCGAAAAATGCGAAGAACTCGAACGGCTCGAAGCGGAAGCCGCCGTGCCTGGCTTCTGGGACGATCAAACCCGCACGGCGGTGAACATCGCCGCGACCAAAGCGGCCAAAGCCGTACTCGAACCCTTTCAGAAAATTGAAGCCGTACTCGATGATGCCGGTGTATTGCTGGAGCTGGCGGAAATTGAAGATGAGGCCGGACAGCAGGCCGCGGCAAAGGAACTCGAACAGATGCTTGTGGACTGTGAAAGCAGTTTCCAAACCCTGGAAATGCAATCACTGCTCGGCGGACCGCTGGACGCCAAAAACGCCTATCTCAGTCTGCACGCCGGCGCAGGCGGCACCGAATCGTGCGACTGGGCCGACATGCTCTACCGCATGTACCGTCGCTACGCCGAGCGCAACGGCTTCACCGTCGATGTGCTCGACATGCAACCCGGCGAAGAAGCCGGCATCAAGAGCGTTGCCTTCCAGATCTCCGGCGATTACGCCTACGGCTATCTCAAAGGCGANNGTACGTATTGTGCATAATCCGTCCGGTATCATCGTGCAGTGTCAGGCCGAACTCTCGCAGCACAAGAACCGCGACAAAGCCATGAAAATGCTCAAAGCCAAACTGTATGAGTATGAGCTGGATAAAAAGAAGCAGGCGGCCGAACAGTTTTACGGCGCGAAAGGCGAAATCGCCTGGGGACACCAGATCCGCTCTTATGTTCTGCAACCCTACACCATGGTCAAAGATCACCGCACCGACATGCAGAACGGCAATACCCAAAGCGTTCTCGACGGCAACATCGGCGACTTCATCGAAGCCTACCTCAAAATGAAACAGAAAGAGGGCGCAGAGAAATGAATATCCTGGACGAGATCATCGCCAACAAGCGGCGCGAGATTGAAACGCCGGGATATTTCCAAACCTTGGAAAAAGTGGTCGAAAATCTTCCACACGTTGGAAATTCCGATCATTGTTGCGATGGAATTTTTCCAACCATTGGAAAAATTGATTTTATTGCCGCGCTGAAATCCGTGCCGATCGGCCTGATCGCCGANNCACAAATCGCCGTCGGCCGGGCCCATCCGTGAACCGTTTGATCCCGCCGCCATCGCCCGCGCGTACGAAACCGCCGGCGCGCAGGTGATTTCGTGCCTGATGGATGCCAACTATTTCGGCGGCGGCGAAGAGCAGTGGAACGCCGTGCGTGCGGCGACGAAACTGCCGATGCTCTACAAGGAATTTGTTATCGATCCGCGCCAGATTTTCCACGCCGAAGCGCTCGGCGCGTCGGCCGTGCTTCTGATCGTCGCCGCGCTCGACGACGCAGAACTGAAAAAATTTATCCGGCTGACCGAAGCCTCCGGCATGACGCCGCTGGTGGAAGTTCACACCGAAGAAGAGATGAAGAGTGCCGTGGCCGCCGGAGCGCAATGTATCGGAATCAACAACCGCAACCTGAAAACTTTTGAGACGAAGCTGGAAACGACGCTTCAATTGCGCGAGCTGGCACCGAAAGGGTGCACATTGATCAGCGAAAGCGGAATCCGCACAGCGGACGATGTGAAGATGCTTCGTGAGGCGGGCATTCACGCGATTCTCGTCGGCGAAAGTCTCTTACGGCAGCCGGATTTAGCCGCCGCGGTTCAAACCCTTATGAGGTGACTATGAAATGGCTGGCTGTTCCCCCTGCGTTGCAGTCTGTTTTTCTTCTGGCGCTTTCCAATATCTTCATGACCTTCGCGTGGTATGCGCACTTGCGCAATCTCGCGGGCCGGAAATGGTTTATTGCGGCATTTCTCAGCTGGGGCATCGCGCTGTTTGAATATCTATTACAGGTTCCGGCCAACCGGATCGGCTACACGCAGTTATCTTTGTCGCAACTGAAAATCATGCAGGAAGTGATCGCACTGTCGGTTTTTGTTCCCTTTTCCATCTTCTATATGAACCAGCCGCTCAAGCTCGATTATCTCTGGGCCGGGCTTTGCATTCTCGGCGCGGTTTATTTCATGTTCCGCACATAAAACGGATTCCGTTATTTAGACAGCCTTAAACTTGACCGATCTGGTCGGCTCTCTATCATCGCCGGTAATAAATAAACAGCTGGGGGTGTTCGCGGAAGTTCCGCGGACTGAGAAAGACCCTTTGAACCTGTCTGGGTAATGCCGACGCAGGGAAGCCGCCGCGGATCGTCCGATCGCAGTCTCCTGAGTGCCCGTTACCCGTAACGCATGAAGGAGATGACGATGAAAGATAAAGTACTTGGCGATTACGGAACCCATTTTCCCAACTCAATCAAAGTCTATGCGCAGGGAAGCCGCCCGGATATCCGGGTTCCGTTTCGCGAAATCCAGTTGAGCCCGAGTCAGCAGACGGACGGCAGCGAAATCGCGAACGAACCGCTACGAGTTTACGACACCAGCGGCCCGTGGACGGATCCGGAGCAGACACTCAGTCTGGAAAACGGACTGCCCGCGCTGCGCGCGGCATGGATTGAAGCGCGGGAGAATACTAAAAGCGCCAAACCGCTGAATATCAAAAACGCCGGCGACGGCTCCGGGCAGCAGAAACCGTTTCCGAATCTTCAGCGGGAATCCCGCCGCGCACGGTTGGGAAAAAATGTGACGCAGCTGCATTATGCCCGCAAAGGAATCATTACGCCGGAAATGGAGTTTGTCGCCTTGCGGGAAAATCTGGGCCGGACGGAAGCCCTCCAGCGGGTCTATCAGAAATCGGAGGCGGGCAGCGGACTTCAGAAGCACGCGCAGGCGAAACTCATGAACAGCCCGAATCATCAGCACCCCGGCAACGCATGGGGCGCGAAGATTCCCGAATGGATTACGCCCGAGTTTGTGCGGCAGGAAGTTGCCGCCGGTCGAGCGATTATTCCGTCCAACATCAATCATCCCGAAAGCGAACCGATGATTATCGGGCGGAATTTCCGAGTGAAGATCAACGCCAACATCGGAAACTCCGAAGTGGCGTCGGTGATTGAAAAGGAAGTGGACAAGCTGCGCTGGGCCACGCTGTGGGGCGCAGACACGGTGATGGATCTTTCGACGGGCGCTGATATTCACGACACGCGGGAATGGATTCTGCGCAACTCGCCGGTTCCGATCGGTACGGTTCCGATTTATCAGGCCCTGCAAAAAGCCGGCGATCAGCCGGAAAATCTGACATGGGACATTTTCCGCGAAACGCTGATTGAGCAGGCGGAGCAGGGTGTGGACTATTTCACCATTCACGCCGGCGTGCTGCTGCGCTATGTGCCGCTAACGGCACAGCGCACCTGCGGGATTGTCAGCCGCGGCGGCTCGATTATGGCGAAGTGGTGTGTGACACACCGGCAGGAGAACTTCCTCTACACTTACTTCGATGACATTTGCAAAATCCTGAAGAAGTATGATGTCTGTCTGTCGCTGGGCGACGGCTTGCGGCCGGGCGCGATCTGCGACGCCAACGACGAAGCGCAGCTCGGCGAGCTCAAGACGCTCGGCGAACTGACGAAGCACGCATGGAAGCACGATGTGCAGGTGATNNATGCTCTGCTATGTCACGCCGAAAGAACATCTCGGCCTGCCGGACAAAGACGACGTGAAGCGCGGCGTCATTACGTACAAGATTGCAGCGCATGCCGCCGATCTCGCGAAAGGATTTCCCGGAGCGCAATTGCGGGATAATGCGTTAAGTAAATCCCGCTTCGAGTTTCGCTGGGAGGATCAGTTCAACCTGTCGCTCGATCCGGAGACCGCGCGCAGTTATCACGACGAAAATCTGCCGCAGCCGGATGCGAAACACTCGCCGTTCTGCAGCATGTGCGGGCCGAAATTCTGCGCGATGCGCATTGCGGGCGATGTCCGCCGCTATGCCGAGACACAGCCGGAATACCGGTAGCGGGCGGCGTCGCGATAGACGCCGTCCCAGTTTTTGAAGACGGGATCTAGACCTTTGCTGTGAAGCATGGCGCAGAATTCCGCCACAGAACGTTCATCGGAAATGTCAAACTGTCCGGTGGACGTTTTGTGTTCTTCNNCGTTTTGCTTTCAACGCTCATCTTGTTGATGCCGACGCCCGCGAGGCCGTCGCGCATGCTTGCCGGTTCGCGGGTTGAAAGCACCAGCGGAATTTCAGGCAGGCAGATGCGAAACGCGAAAATGAAACGCGCAAAGCTACGGTCGCTGACAAACTCATCGGCCTGAAATCCGCCGAGCTCCGGGCGGAGGCGCGGGAAGGAAATGGCGACGCCGGACTGCCAGTAGTTTTTCAGCAGATATTTGGCGTGACGGTAAACGCACATCAGATCAAAGCGCGGATCGCTCAGGCCGAGCAACGCGCCGAGCCCGATGGCGCGCATGCCGCCGCGCAGCGCGCGATCCGGCGCATCGAGCCGGCGGAAGAAGTGACTCTTGTCGCCCCAGCGGTGCATCCGTTTATAAACATCCTGATCGTAGGTTTCCTGATAGAGCGTTACGCCGGTGCACCCGGCTTCCGCCAGTCCGCGATATTCCTGCTCTTCCATCGGAAACACCTCGATGTTGATGTTGTGCACATGCTTCGCGGCGATTTCGATCGCATCCCGCAGATACGGAACGTCCGCCTGCGGCATCCGTTCGCCGGTGAGCATGACCACTTCCTGAATGCCCATTTTGGCGAGACCTTCCATTTCGAGACGGATCTCGGCCTGCGACAGGCTGGTGCGCTTCGCGCGGCGGTCGGCGGCGAAGCCGCAATAGAGACAGCCGCCGTTACAGAAGTTGGAAAGATAGAGCGGTGCGTAGAGTTGAATCGTTTTCCCGAAATGCCTGCGCGTCAGCGCCTGCGCGCGTGCGGCCATCGGCTCGAGAAAATCTACCGCCGCGGGCGAAAGCAGGGCGGCCAGCGTGTTTTCATCCGGCATCTCTGCGCCGAGCGCGCGTTCCACATCCGCTTCTCGGAATGTTTTGCCGAGCCACGGCGACGGATCGAGCCATTCGGGGAGAGTGGCGGGTGTCGAGTGGCGGGTGTCGAATGAAGTGTTCATGCTAAAAAGGAGGTTAGAGGGCTTGTAGCAACAGCGAGTTCAGATTTAGGCATCAGTCCGGCCTTCCGGGCGGCATAGCCGGTTTCGACTCCGAGCGCAAAGGCCCGGGCCATCTCCGCCGGATTCTCCGCCGCCGCGATGGCGGAGTTGACGAGCACGGCATCGCAGCCCATTTCCATCGCGCGGGCCGCTTCGGACGGCGCGCGCAGTCCTGCGTCGACAATAACGGGAATATTGCTATCGCGGATGATCAGCTTGATCATCTCAAACGTTGAAAGCCCTCCACCGCTGCCGATGGCTGCGCCGAGCGGCATGACGGCCGCGCAACCGACGTCTTCCAGTTTTTTTGCGAGTACCGGATCGGCGGGGATGNNCGGGAATGTAGGGCAACACAATAAATCCATCGGCGGCCAGCTCTTTGGCGGCGAGATACGTTTCGATCGCATCCGGCATTAGGTGGTGCGGATTCGGGTGAATTTCCACCTTCACAAATGAACTGCCGCTCAGTTCACGCCCGAGCTGTGCGGCGCGGACGGCTTCTTTGGCGTTCATCGCGCCGGAGGTATTGGGCATCAGCCTCACGCCCTTGAGTTTTGCCAGCGGCGCGCAGAGATCGTCGGACGGCTTGTCGCGATTGAACCGGCGCAGCGCAACAGTCACCAGTTCCGTACCGGAGGCTTCAACGGCTTTAATCATCGTTTCTGTGTCGGAAAACTTTCCGGTTCCGAGAATCAGCCGCGATTTGAATTCAACATCTCCGAGCTTGAGCATTAGCCGCCTCCTACAAAGGTAAGAACCTCAACGGTATCGCCGTCGTTGAGTTTGAAGTTTTTCCAATGTTTGGAAAAAACGAGATCGCCATTTACGGTGAGCGCGGTGTGTTCCGGCGTTGCGCCGAGTTCGGCCAGCAATGCAGGGACGGTGCCGTCGCCGCGATGTTCAATTTTTTCGCCGTTTACAGTCAGAAACATAAAAAGCTCTCTTTCGTTGAAAGAGAGCTTTCGCCAATGCGTGTCACTCCCTTTCGCCGGTACTAACCGGATCAGGTNNGGTAACACGGGTTCGATTCCCGTTGGGGTCACCATTCCGTTCTCATCCGGAAAATCATATGCATCGATGAGAATTTTTCCGCCTGCAAAAATATTTCCCGGTAAAAAATTCTTTGTTTCGGGGGGAATTTTTGTCTAAACCCGAATATCCTTAGTTTAGGAATAATAATTGCTTTGTTTTCCGTAACTGTAGCAATAGGATTTAAAAAATAGAGAACGGGGCGTTAGAAATGATGTTATCAGGTGATCGGGTTCCAATGTTCAAGTTACGGCCATACCGTGGTCTGCTAGTGGCATCTGTGTTTGTGTTGGTTATCGGCGGGCTTTTGTCAGCCTATTTTTTTGTCGAAGATGCCTATTGTACAGGGTGCCGACGCGGCTTGTTTATTCTGATTATCACGCTGATCATTTTTGTACTATTGGTTGTTGTGGCTTTTTCCCGCTACGGCTTTCGTCACCTCTGGCACCACCGACCCGGTTATAAACGCGGTTGATGAATTGACTTTGTCGGAGCTTTTCGCATAATCCCGCACTCTTTTCACGCCGGCGTAGCTCAGTGGTAGAGCAGCTGATTTGTAATCAGCTGGTCGGGGGTTCGACTCCCTCCGCCGGCTCCAGTCTTAATTTTTAATGAACAGCACTTTGCGAAAAGTGCTGTTTTTGTTTTTCCGCCTCGTTCAGCCCAGACTTCGGGGGAAACTTCGGGTTTGTGGCCGGTTGATTCGCCGGTTGTGGAGAAATATACAGCGGCTGCGTCATTCGCTCGTAGCTTCAAGTTCGCTTTTCAGACCGTTGTGGATGTGGGTGCGCATTGATTCAACCGCCTTTTTCGTTGGACCGGTAATGATGATTTCTACCAGTTCGGTGTGCGTGGTTCCGATGAGGTCGGATGTGATCGGTTTTTCCCTCATTCGTTTTGCATTTAATACCATCAGGCTGGCATTAATGACCCGTTCCAGAAATTTGGTTAGCAGTGGACTTTCACAGCAATCGGCCAGATAGAGATGGAAATCATGGTGCAACCGGGCAAACTTAAAAGCACTTTCTGCACTTGTTTGTTCGGCAAGTTTGTCCAGCTCTGCCGCCTGTTTCAGCAAAGCATCCTGCTGAACAGGCGAGAGTTTTCTGCAAAGGCATTCAACAACGTGCGTTTCGAACAGCTCGCGGATACGATAACGATCTTTTATGATTTCCGGAGTTTCCTTGGGAATACGAACACCCCAGCGCGGGATGTTTTCAATCAGCCCGTCATTTTCCAGTTGACGCAGAGCTCCGCGTACAGAAATAACGGAGGTTTTTGTTTCTTCAGCCAATTTGCGCTGAGAAAGGAATTCTCCGACCGGCAGTTCTCTTTCCAGAATTTTTTTTCGTAGCTTGTTTAGAACTTTTTGCTCACTGGTGGTCGGGTGTTCAGTTTTCATGGTGACCAGTGTATGTGCCATTCTGATATTGACAAGCAAAAGACTCCTGTTATAACAGGGATAATTTGTAGCGTATAGGAGACGCAGAATGGCGTTAAAGGCAGACGAAATAGATCCATCACTTTCGCCGCGGGAAAGAGCGGAGCAACTCGTGGCTCAAATGACTCTCGCGGAAAAAGTGGGTCAGATGATCCATCCGGCCCCGCTTCCGGCCATCGAACGTCTCGGCATCCCCGCCTACAACTGGTGGAATGAAGTTCTGCACGGCATCGCCTTTTCCGGGAAGGCAACGGTTTTTCCCCAGGCCATCGGCATGGCCGCTTCTTTTGATGATTCACTGATGCTGGAGGTGGCTTCGGCGATTTCTGATGAGGTGCGCGCTAAATACCACGAATCGCTTCGCATGGACGACAAGGCGGACTATTTCGGCTTATCCTGTTTTTCGCCCAACATAAACATTTTCCGCGATCCACGCTGGGGTCGGGGGCAGGAGACGTATGGCGAAGATCCGTATCTGACATCCCGAATGGGCTGTGCTTTTGTTAAGGGCCTGCAGGGTGATGATCCATCGTATCTGAAAACCGTGGCAATGCCGAAACACTTTGCTGTACACAGCGGTCCGGAAAAGGATCGGCGCGGATTTAATGCAACGTGCAGTCAGCGCGATCTTTTTGAAACCTATCTGCCCGCTTTCAAGGCCTGTGTGCAGGAGGCGCAGGCAGAGGGCGTTATGGCGGCATACAACCGAACCAACGGGGAGCCCTGCTGTGCCAGCTCGACGTTGCTGCAAAAAATTCTGCGTAAGAGCTGGGGCTTCCGGGGATCTGTTATTTCAGATTCCGCCGCGATTGATGACATTCATATGTGTCACGGATGTGCTGAAACAAAGGAGGAATCTGTTGCTTTAGCGGCGAAGAACGGATGCGATATGAACATCGGTTGGTCTCACAGCGCGCTGCTTTCGGCGGTTCGTGAAGGCTTGGTTACCGAAGAGGAAATTACAGCCTGTGCGGTCAATCTTTTTACGGCTCGCTACAAACTGGGTTGTTTTGAGGCACCGGAGAAGGTTTGCTGGACACAGATCTCGGAATCGACCGTGCACTGCGAAAAACACCGGGAGATTGCGTTGCAGATGGCGCGGGAATCGCTGGTTCTGCTGAAAAACGAAAACGGAACACTGCCGTTGCGCAAATCTCTGCACGGGGTGGCGGTGATCGGGCCGAACGCGCGCAGTGTGGAAGCGCTTCAGGCCAATTACAGCGGCTATGCGCCCGGTATGATTACCCCGCTCGACGGAATTCTTGAAAAATTATCCGCCGGGACACAAGTGACACATCATATCGGGTGCGAACTGTTCGGAACGGCGCCGATTCATCCTAAGCTGCATCGCCAGATGTATTTAATGTCCACCCGGATGACCGGTGAAGACGCGCAGACGGTGGAAGGTCTGATGGGTCCGGCGGACGTGGATGCAATTATTGCCGTGATGGGCCTGAACGCGGAACTGGAAGGTGAACAGGGGTGGACAGGCGCGGGCGACGGAGACCGGATGAATCCCGATTTGCCGGGACGACAGATGGAGCTGCTCAAAAAACTCAAGTCCTTCGAAAAACCGGTCGTGGCGGTGATCATGGCCGGCCGTCCTGTGAATGTGGAAGAGATCGGGAAATATGCCGATGCGATCCTGTATGCGTGGTATCCCGGGGAGCAGGGCGGGCGGGCGATTGCCGACGTACTGTTCGGCGATTATAACCCGGCTGGACGTTTGCCGGTTACCTTTGTGAAATCACCGGATGATCTGCCGGATATCCGGGATTACAGCATGAAAGGCCGCACGTATCGGTTCTCGGAAAAAGACCCCGCCTTTCATTTTGGGTTCGGGCTGAGCTACACGTCCTTTGAATACAGCGGTTTCCAAACATTGGAAAAAGAGTCCGGTACAATGAAAGTATCCGCCTGTGTAAAAAACAGCGGGGCAGTTGCTGGCGATGAAGTCGTGCAACTTTATGTCCGTGACGAAGAGTCCAGTGTTCCGGTTCCGAATCTGCAACTGCGCGGATTTCGTCGGATTCATCTGCTGCCCGGAGAAGAGAAAACAGTTTGTTTTACCTTGAATGAAGAAGACTTCCGGTGTTTCAGTGACGAGGGAACTCCCTTTGTCGAGCCGGGCTGGTTTGAACTTTCGATTGGCGGGGGACAGCCATGCGATCCGCACGGTAAAACGGCAAAAGGCCGTATCCATATTAAATGGAACAGAATCCCTTAACCGGGTGATTTGAAAGGAAGCACAATGACCGGCAAGCCGCATCGCAGTCCATGGATATTTATGCCACCGTTGGATTTCCTTTGGGGAATTTTTAACGGGTTCGCCTCCCAATATGTTAATCTGGTGTTCAAAACCATGGGGGCGAGCAACACCATTGTCGGACTCGCCAGTCTGTTGCAGCTTCCGATGGGTTTTAAAGCGCTCTGGGCTCCGGCGGTTGAACGTTGGGGAACGTACCGCTCGGTTCTACTGACCAATTTAATGATGATTGCTTTTCTGATCGGAGCCATGGCGGGCGCCTTCCTGTTGCCGATCAATACCATGGCGGTAATTGCCGTGATGTTTTTTCTAACTATTCTGGTCATTTCATTTTTTGAGATATCGTATGTCGGCTACAGAGTGTCCGCTCTGACCGGTGCACAAATTGCGCTGTTTGCCGGCATTAGTTCAGCGGTATTTCGTTTTGGACTGATGTTCGGGAACAGTTTTCTAATTATTCTGGTCGGCAGAATTCAGGAACGGATGCAGTCCTACAGCATTGCATGGAGTGTGGTGTTCGGCCTCGTTGCACTAATGATTCTCGGAGTTTCCGTTTATCTGCGGTTCATTCTTCCCCATCCGGTCAGCGATTCGGGCAACACGTCTCGGTTAACCCCGAAATCCTATCTGATGAGCTTTGCCAACTTTTTCAAAAAGCCCGGCGGGGTGATGATTTTGATCTATCTGTTCACCTGCCGTCTTGGAGAAGGCGTGGTGAACGTTATTAAAAATCCATTTTTTCTGGATCCTGTCGACAAAGGCGGAATGGGTCTGACGGTTGCTGATATCGGCGNNCCGCTCTGATTATTTCGGGAATTATCGGCGGCATCCTTGTTAAAACCGTTGGATTGCGAAAATGTTTTTTTGCCACGGGACTATTGATGTTTCTGCCGAATGCCTGCTTTTCATGGCTGGCCAATAATCCGCATTACGAACTGATCCAGATGGGATCGTTGCGGATTAATCCGTGGGTGCTCGGCGCGATGATTGTGGAAATTGCCGGCTACGGAATTTCCTTCGCTGCGACCGTTACTTTTTCGGCGTTAATTGCCAAGACGGCGGGTGCGAACAAAGCCACGTTTGGCGCTATCACCGGATCGGTAAACCTGCTTGGTTTTATGCTTGGCGGAGCAGTAAGCGGCGTTATTCAGGAAGCGGTAGGCTATTTCTGGGCATTCAACGCGAGCATACTGCTTTCTTTGCCGGGCTGGATTCTTATCCTGTTCCTGCCGGTTAAACGTATCGTGGAGGAGTCTGAAAAGATGGACGCCATTGAAGCATAATAAACTTTCAAACTGTAAAGGAAAACAAAGGAACAGCATGAATAATTTACTGAAGAAAAACTGGGATGAATCAAGAGAGCGATTTGTAAAATGGTGGAATCAGGAGGGACTGCTGGTTGGGGCCTGGGTGCGCGGTGTACCAACCAAAACCGGCGAGCCATTTGTGCCGTTTGAAGAGCCGCGCGATCTGGAGCAGAAGTGGCTCCNNCGGCTGACGCAGGAATATTTCGGCCTCGATATTTTGCCGGTGGCGGATATGGATCTCGGCCCCGGTTCGCTGGCGCTGATGGCCGGTTCTCCATTAAAGCTGCAGGAGGATAGTCTCTGGTTTGAACCCACGGATTCGGACCCCTTTGAAACCCCCATTGTTTTTGATCCGGAAAACAGATGGCTTCGAATGCATCAGGACATGTTGAGAGCCTCCGTTTCATTGAGTCAGGGACGCTGGTTCACCGGGGTTCAGGATTTGGTGGAAAACCTCGATGTGCTCGCTTCACTGCGCGACAGTCAGGAGTTATTGTTCGACCTGCTGGAACGCCCTGAAGAAGTGGTCGCCAAAACGCATGAAATTAACCAGCTCTTCTTCAAGGTCTATGATACACTCTATAATGAGTTTTATGCTGGCCGTGACGGCGCATTTTTCAATGCGTTTCGGATTTGGGCGCCGGGCAAAGTTGCCAAGGTGCAGGTGGATATTTCTGCCATGATTTCTCCGGACACCTTCCGCGAATGTGCTTTACCAGGGCTCACGGATCAATGCAACTGGCTCGACTATTCCATGTACCACCTCGACGGAAGCCAGGCGATTGTTCATTTGGATGCGCTACTCGAAATCGAATCGCTCAATGCGATCGAGTGGACACCGGAGCCTGGTCAACCGGGCGGCGGCGATAAAAAGTGGCACGACATGTACCGAAAAATCAAAGCCGCCGGGAAATCGGTTCAGCCGATTCAGGTGAAATACGACGAGGTGATTCCGTTGATTGACGCTGTCGGCCCGGAAGGACTCTACATTCGCACCTTTTTCCAAAGTCTGCAAGAAGCAGAACAGCTGGAGAAAAAACTGGAAGCCTACGGATACTGAGATGAAAAACGATATGATCCATCTGGCGACATTAAAACCGACCGGGTGGAGTTCAGTTAAACAAAAGGATAAAATGAAAAAAACGATACTATGCCTGTTATTGATGGCTGCTGTGTCTATGGCAAAGCAGTATGAAATTTATCATCCGCAAATTACGCGTGGGTATATGTACCCCTCCGGCGGAAATTTGCATTACAATCATGATTCGACCATTGAATATTTTCAGGGAAAATTTTACGGCTCATGGAACGGTAACGAAACCAAATGGGAAGGAAAACCTGGACAAAAAAACTATTGGGCGGTTAGCGATGACGGATTACATTGGGGCCCGGCAATTGTCTACAGCAACGTGCCTCCGTTCGGGCTTCCATCGTGGCAAACTGAGTGGCAGCCCAATCTGCTCAATTGGAAAAATACAGAACTATGGAATTTCTGGACGAAATCGGGCGGACTTGTCTTTTCTAAACTTAACAAGGGCAAAACCGGTTGGGATCACCGCATTGTATGGGAGAGTATTACCCTGAAAGGATTTCCCCGGCACACATTCCCCACACAGGAGCCGACTGTACTGAAAGATGGGTCTGTGCTAGTTCCGTGCGTCTTCCGCACTCCGAATGAAATAGAACCCGACTATGAGAAACAGGCCTATTATTGTGGACCAGCCATAACTCGCGATGGCGGGAAAACATTCTTTGTTCCGGAAGGAGCTCTTGTAGAACACCCTGAAAAAGAAAAACACTTTAAAATGTGGGAGCCGATGTACGTCATTCAGGACGACGGTCACATTCGCATGTTTATCCGCACCTATTCGATGGGATTCGATTCTTCCGAGTTGCCAACGAATGCGCTGATTACAGCCGTTGGAAGCGCAGATGGCGAACAGATGGGCCCAACTGTCTACTCCGCCATTCGCACCGTTCATAGCCGGATGTGGCTTGGGTACAACGGAACCCGGCGGTTGATGATCCATCATGACAGCATGAAAAATATGTTTCCGCGTGACCGTATTAATATTGCGCTTTTCAGTTCGAGAACCGGCCATGACGACTTTGTAGCCGGTGTTCCGATCGAAGACGGTTTAGTCGGAATTGCCTATCCACAGGCAGTGGTCGTTAGCAACAAGGCTTACGTCTGTTACACACACCAGAACGATCCCGCGACGATTGTGGTGAACAAAGTGGATCCGCTGCCGGCGGATGATAAATGGTATATTTTTCCAAGAGCGGGAAACCGCTCGCTGACAGGGAATGACCAGCCGCGTTCTGTTGCCGCAGAAAAAGGGAACCCCGGCTACCTCGAATTTTATCCCGCCGCGTATGAAGTTGAGGCCGGTATTCCAAATGAACTGGGAACCAACTCGGTTACTATAACCGGATGGCTCTCCCTGAAACCAAAGTGTGACGGCGTGATTTTCAACGGGCTGAGTCCGGATGGACTGACTGGTGTTTCACTGCGTTTCAACTATGACGGCAAGCTTATTTTAACTATCGGTGCGCCGAATAAAGGCGAAGAGATTATTGTCTGTGAACCCATCAAGATGGCCGGGATTAAGTATGAGGACTGGGGAGCATACACTTCATGGTTTTATTTTGCTGTAGCCGTCGATAACGAAAAAGGGAAAGTGTTTTATTGGAACAACCAGCAGTTGGCCCGGGCAGGGAAGCGGTTTGATCCGGGTAAAAATCTTTCCAGCGGAATTGTTCCGGGGTTCGGGAAACCGCAGTCGCAGAAATTTGTTAAAAACCACTATCCGCTCTATGCAAAGGTCAACTCCATTCGTGTGTATGACCGCATCCTCGACATCGAAGAAATGCGGAGCGACTTTAACCGGTTTTCCGGCGCTGCCGATACCGACCTGCCGTCGCGCGATCCCGGCAAACCGGTTTGGAGATTGGATGTGGATTCCTACGGTGATGATTTCCTGTGCGTGAAAAACCGGCGGCCGCTGGCAATGCCGGTGGAGCGGAACGGCAGTCAATTGACATTCAGCGGGAACAGCTCCGCCGGAGTCGATCTCGAACTCTTCGAACCGGAAAC
>DINM01000089.1 GCA_002423675.1 Verrucomicrobia bacterium UBA5540 | reverse complement strand
CTCCGGCAAGAAGTATGTTTGCCAAAAGGTCTATCTGCCCCTTCAGTTTTCTACCCATATTTATGTCTCTTTCTGTTTTTCTCTCCGGTTTCTTGAGATTCTGTTCCCTTGATGGAGAAAGAGACCTATTCACTTCTCACTGTAAAGGTGAAATCGTACTTACCAGAACCAATCCGGTATACAACCCCGTTCTCATCTCGCCGTATAAATAAAATGTCCTTTGCTTTATCTAGCGGCACACCACTTTCCAGTACTGGCCGGTTTTCATCTGCGGGTAAAACGACGTCAGCAGAAGTGTTGGCGGGAGCTTCGATATGGAGATTAACCCGACCGTCATTCCGAGACCATTCGCTCCGAATCAAACCGTAGGCAGACTGGTAATGCGCCTTAACAAAAGTTAAGTCTCCTACTATCTGCGGCCGGACAATGATCCGTTTAAATCCGGGAAAATCAGGGTCATTGTTGATGCCCGCAAGGGCCTGATAAAACCAGGCGCTTACGCAAGTAAGCGCCGGATGGTTTAATGACATGCGGCTTTCCCAGTCTTCGCTAATCGTTGTGTTACCTCGACAAAGCATATCGCCCCAACTGGGGAAATTGGTCTGAGATACCATCGCATATACCAGATCAGCACGTCCGTCCCGGGTCAAGATATCGAGCACATAGGGTGTGCCGACGATTCCAGAACTGATGTGATTTTTACGCCCCACGGTCACATTGGTAACCAGTGTTCCGAATACCGCTCTGCGTAAGTTCTCGGGAACGAGGCCAATGGCCAGCGGAAGTGCCTGTGCTGTCTGACTCTCTCTGGCGTAACCGGACAGGGCCGGCAAAAAAAAGTTTTTTTGAAAACTTTTTTGGACATCCGCCGCCAAAGCTTGATATTTCTTTTTCTCATCGGGCTTACCTAACAGTGCCGCCGCTTGGCTGACCCGCGAAGCATCATAGAAGAGATACGATGTACTGGTCAGCGGCATCGGTGTCCGGGATGGTCTCGAAAGCGATCCGACTTCCAGCCAGTCGCCCAGCCCGAAACTGACAACATGATCCTGAGAGCGCTTCTCCAGACTATCCGTATACTCGCGCATCATGGCATAATTGTCCGCAATGAACTGCGTGTCTCCATACTGCCGGTAGAGTTTCCACGGCAGAATGACACATGTGCTTCCCCAGCAAGGAGCCGCGTGTTTTCNNCTCCAGCGCTTTCCCAACCACTCCAAGGAACAATCGAGGGCATTCCTCCGTGGCCCGGCGTTTGAGCATCGCGCATATCACCAAGCCATTTCCGATAGAATTCCGCCATATTGAAGTTGAACATAGCCGCTGTGGAAGACGCAAGCCCATCAGCCAGCCAACCCATCTTTTCGCGATGCGGGCAGTCTTGGGGAATGCTGTGGATATTGCTGATCAGAGTCCATACACAGGCATTCTGAATCTTATTCAATAGCTCGTTGGAACAAATAAACGATCCCGCAGGCTCTACCGAACTGTAGACTACACGGCCCCGGAGTGTATCCAGAGAGGGCGGTTCAGGTAAACCGGTGACCTCTACATACCGGAAGGAGTGATAACAAAAACGCGGTTCCCACGTTTCGGTTCCGGTGCCTTTTAGTATGTATTCGTCGGTTTGAAAACGCCCTTCAGTATAATTGTTAATTCCGGCCTGAGTCAGCGTCCCGTCGTCTTCTAATCGCTCGCCGTATTTCATACGAACAACTGTCCCGGCCGGGCCTTTAACCGACAGCCGNNGGTTCGGTTATGTTCACCGGTTTCAATGTTCTGTTGACTTTAATGGGGGGAAGGCACTGGGGAACCAGTTTGCCTTTCGGGGCTGCAAGCGACTGTACTTTCTGCCAGACCTGATCGTCGAATCCGGTCGAGGTCCAATTTCTTATTTCCCGCCGGGCGTCATATGTTTCACCGCCTCTCACCGAATTAAATACAATTGGTCCATCCACGGAAACCCGCCAGTTTTCATCACTGACAAACGTCTGGGTTGATCCATCCTGCAAATCCACCTCGATCTGGAACAGCAACTTGGGAACATCCCGCCAAGGAGCATGCTGCCAGCCCCAGAGATCGATTGTCGGCATATTGTACCATCCTCCGCCTAATATTACACCGACAGCATTGCGTCCGGGCTTCAGGACACCATCAAGATCGTATGTCACATACAATACACGTTTATTATAATCTGTAAGACCGGGATCAAGAACGTGATCCCCTACCTTGTTTCCATTGATGTACAGTTCACTGTATCCCAATCCGCAAATACGAACACGAGCCTGCTTCACCGCTCCTTTTATTTCAAATTCCCGTCTCAGCATGACGGCAGGACTGGGGGTAACCGGCGATTCACCTTCGGCCAGCAATGCATGCTTTCCATCCGTAAGAGCCGCCTTGTTCCAGCCGCCGGCTTCCATCGAATCGGAGGCGGTCACTTCAGCGCATTCCGCCAGATTAATGCCTCTGCCGAAAGCTTTGAGCTCGTCCAAAGCAAAGCAAAAGGCACCATCTCCATCCGGATTCCGCCTCAGTTTGGTTGCCGTCACACGAACATACCGACCACGCACATTGTTATTTACCGAAAAAGAAGGTATGCTTCCGCTCAAGCCGGAAAAGTCCGCATCTGTTGTGTCATAAATAGTTGTAGTTGTTGTAAAGCCGGGATCTTCGCTGACTTCAATTTTAAAACGGACAGGAAATCCATAAGCCGGAGTTTGAAACTCCGCAGGATAAAGCAAAATACTGTCGATTTTTTTCTTCTCGCCCAAATCAACCTGAACCCATTTAACAACATCCGGTGTTTCGGCGTTTTCTGAACGAAAACCGAAACTATCTTTCAGCCTGTCGACTGCAGCCTGTTCCGGCATCTTCCCGGCACCAATCCACTGTGCTCCCCAATCTTCCAGTAATTCCGTTTCAAAATAAGCCAGCGGACTGAATTCACTGACATTCCCATGATTATCCCATACACGCACTTTCCAGTATCCATCCTGTCCGCTGTCTAAAGGACGGCCGGAATAAACAACATTCAGCGACTGAGAAGATTCAACTTTTCCGCTATCCCACAAATCACCCAGCCCAGCGGCCAACCGTTCAGGAGTAGAGGCAACAAGTATTTGATAGGCTATCTGAAGACAGCCGCGTTGAGATGACGATAAAATCCAACTGAAACGGACTGGTGATTGAACGCTCAACGGCTGCGTCTCGCCATTGCAGCGCAGTTGGCTAATAACCAACGGCGAATCCGTACCGGCTATCGCGGATCCCGTCAGAAAACATATAGCAAAAGCGACTATTCGCCATACCGCAACTCTAATACAACGTTTCACAAGTTTCATCCTCCTCTTTCTAGATAGCGATAACTTACTAATTTGACGGAATTACAACCATGTATTTTGTTTTCTTCATACGACTCACTTTATCTTTCGACAGCATTTAACGTGTTATGTTGGTATCATATACGAATGGACTGCAAGGCCTAATTTTAAGGAAACTCTTCAAACTAAATGTCGTCATCAGAAATAATCCTCTCAACAACTCTATCTCTTTTCAAGAGCGGCAATTGCCCTGTGCATGCCGATAGTTTCAGAAATAGAGAGCATCCTCTGGTGTACAAACAGACGGGGCGACGAGCTTTCGAACCCAACAGGTTCCTCAGTCAGCGCCTGCATTTGATACGGCAAGGAGCCAAAACCGTATTGACGGTTGGTGCCTCCGTCACAAAACTTGCCGTCCACGATAACATAAACCCAGTTGGCTGCTCCATCGACAATAAAGCTTACTGTTGAGTTCGCCGAAACCGGTTCGTCCGATTCCCAAACCCAAGGCTGTCGCATATGACGATCTTTTAATTCAATAGCCGCCTTGCCCGCCGCCGTTATCC
>DINM01000111.1:10448-10786 GCA_002423675.1 Verrucomicrobia bacterium UBA5540 | reverse complement strand
GGCAGCAACGCCATGGGCATCTTTTCTGCCTTTCTAAACGATCCGTGCGAAATCTGGGGCGTCGAGCCGTTGGGCCGCGGACCGGAAACCGGTGACCACGCCGCCACCATCACCTACGGTCTGCCCGGCATCATCCACGGTTTCAAATGCTATCTGCTGCAGGACGAAAAAGGCGAGCCGTCGCCTGTTTATTCCATCGCCAGCGGCCTCGACTATCCCGGGGTCGGCCCCGAACACAGCCATCTCAAAGATGAGGGCCGCGTGCAGTACACCTCTGCTGATGATAAAGAATGCCTCGACGCCTTTTTCACGCTCTGCCGCTCGGAAGGTATTATTCC
>DINM01000111.1:181-10396 GCA_002423675.1 Verrucomicrobia bacterium UBA5540 | reverse complement strand
CTGAAGTCTGCAAAACGAGCCGGATTTTTCCTGTTGTTTATTGAGCTGGCGTTGCTATTGCCCTTCTCCGGGTTTTGCTCCGGAACGCTCATTGTTTATGCGATCGATACCAGCTCAGCCGAAACGCCCCCGCCCGAAACGACCGCTATTCTCGACGAAGCGGTCAGTCAGCCCTTTGGAACCAATCAATGGATTTGCTTCTCTAATGTGGTCGCCGGCACACATACGGTTGAGGTTGCCTGCGCCGTAAGCGGGTATCTTCCCCAGGAAAGCGATACGGTTGCTGATGCGGTGAAAGATCCTGATTCCGATTATGGAAATCCGCGCCATGTTTCGGTAAACGATAATGAAGCCACGCCGGTTACATTTCGGTTTAACCCGGTTGTTTCCATCTCCGCTGTAGTTCGGGATGCGTGGACGATGGAACGACTGGGTGATGCTGCGGTTGAACTGATTATCAACAGCGGCCCAAGCAGTAATTTTGTGTGCAGCAAATATTCATGGACGGCGGTTTATGCAACCAACTGGCTAAGCGACGAGGCCGGACGGTTTCCCTCCAACACGTTTTTATATGCCACAGAAAGCTGCGACCTGAGGGTCACCCGATCCGGCTATCAAACCTTCGTGTCAAACAACGTTGTTTCCAACGCCTTCCCCGGCGAGGAGTTCGAGCTGAATGATCTTTTTCTCCTTCCGGTTGACGTCAATACCAATCAGATCGCCGATGCCTGGGAAACGCTTTATTTCGGTTCAGGAAGCACGGTTCAGGCCGACGCGGATGCCGACGGAGACGGTGTAAACAACCGCAGTGAATATATTGCGGGAACCGATCCGACCAACGCCTTGAGCTTTCTGGGCCTAACCTACTCTTTCAATACCAACGGATTGGAGCTGAGCTGGAATACGGAATCGTGGAGAACCTATTGCGTTGCCGGGTCCACTCAGCTAACCACCGGCGAGTGGGTGCAGGTAGCGGGTTCGTGGGAAGCCACCAACGGACAGTCGGAAATGAGCTGGACGGAAACGAATCTGGATTTGAGCTGGAACAGCAACTACCGCGTTCAGGTCATGCCGTGCACCTGGCAGGGAACCAATCAGGTGCTGGTCAACACCAACAGTCCTTACGGCAGCGGCGGTGGAAGCGGAACCAACCTCCCGCCTCTGCCGTAAGAGCTCGATATTAAAAGTGCCAGATGGCGGAAATGAAAATTTGATGCCGGGTGACATCAGAAGTCATTCCCTGTTCCGGAAGCAACGATCCCATCACCTTCTCTCCGTGTTCATATGAATAGGCAATATCGATCACCACTTTCCCGGGATCTTTTCCCAGTGAAATCCCGGATCCAAGGCTGAACCCCCAGTATTCATCCGGAGCGCCGACCGCCGGACGCTGCTCCCAAAACACCCCGCCGCGCAGCGGAATTTCGGTCCAAGAGAGCACGCAGAGATACTCCCCGCCGAGCCGAACGGACCAGCAATCAGCCAGCACCGAGGTGGAATACGGAGCTCCGTTAACAGGATTAATCCGTTCTTCACCTTCCGCTTTATAACTGTATTCCGACCAATAGGTGCGACTGATATCCATCGAGGTATACAGCCGGTCATTCCATCGCCACAGCGCGCCCAACGACCAGTACAGAGGAAAGGTGTATTCCACATCCTGCTGCCGGGTTTCTTCAAAGATGTTCTGCGCAACCTGAACCTGATTGCTGTCGATCGTTGTCACCTGATGGCGAATCCGCTTGGTCTGTCTGCCGTATCCGGTCCACGGCAGATCCACCGTGGCCCCGAGCGACAGCCGGTCGGTTGCCGCCCAGAGCGCCCCGAACGTCGCGTTGATTCCGTAAAACTGATCGGTCCGGTTGTTTTCCCGGTAGGTTCCTTCAACCGTATACGCGTCGGCCTGCGTCGTGACATTCGTATCCGAAATGGAAGACTCCGCGGAGCCGGATACATCCATATTTGTCGGATTATAAGGAGGCCCGCTTTTGATGCTTCCAAACCAGGTAAAAAGAGCGGTGGTATCACGAACTTCCGTTATCTCCGCAACACTGTCAGATGTACCCGCATAGTCCGCGACCAAAGTAGACTCAATCGGGTTCCCGCGGCTCGCGCCGTCCGTATAAAAATTGACCGTAACCCCGAGGGAAAACCGCGGGCTCAGTTCAACGGCAAACGCGGGGGAAATCGCGTCAATCGTTCCGCTCTGCCGGAAATCGATGTCGGAGAGAAGCGACGAACTCAAAAGCTGATTAATCCCGCTCGTCACTTCCGTTGTCGTCCGGGTAACAACCGTCAGACTTTGGTTTGCATCGTCATACTGATTGGTTTCGGCTTTATAGAAGGTCTCGTTGGTCGTCGAAAAAATACTTTGCTGACTGTCTCCTCTAAAGCGAGCGCTGAACGCATAGGTAAAATCGTAGGTCTCCTGATAGTTCATCGAAAACACGACATTCCGGTCGTTCCATAAAAACGGATACACCGCACTCGCATAGTTCAGGGCGCTGTTCTCGTACTGATCCCGTCCGACCTCCAGATCGCCGTTTTTTGATTCGTGGGAATCTTCGTGCGCCGAAAAACGATACACCGCGGAAAACTCTGGGCTCTCGAGCTGAGTCAGTCCCGCCGGATTCCAGGAGGCGGCGGTCGCATCGTCCGCAACCGCCGTAAAAGCCCCCGCCTGACCTAAGGCCCGTGCCCCGGAACCGGTCGGCAGCGGCGCCGCAAAAATCGTCGGCGGCCGGAACCCGCTGCCGGACGGCGGATCGGGTTCCACCAGCTGGCCGGTCGGACCCGCATGACTTATATCCAGAAAAATCGTGCCACCCGGTGTCGGAACCGCGACGGACTCTGCCTGCAAAGGCTGCGATCGCATGAAACAGGCGACCGGCAGAATCAGGCAAAAAAAACGCTTTTTCATAAAGTGGGGAAATTTACCACGTTGCGCGGGCAAAAGAAAAAGATTCTTTTTACTCTTTCACGTTTCGGATGGATTTCATAAGTCGGCTTTCCCTGCTTCCATTTTTGAGCCCTTAGCCGTAGACTGCGGGTATTCAAACATGCCTAGACTGCCGACATATTCTGATAAAGAAATTCTTCAGGCCATTCTCGAAAAAGGGCCCGAAGGGTGGGAGCTTTTTTGCCGCCGGTTTGATCCGCTCCTTCAATCTATTATCGGCTGGTCAAAATGGGGCTTTTCTGAACAGGAGCGGCAGGACGTCAGCCAGAACACGTATATGCAGCTCCACAAGGCCCTGCCCAATTTTCAGTATCAGAGCTCCCTCGCATGGTTCATCAAACGGATCACCATCAATCAGTGCATCAATGAAATCCGGCGACAGGTTCGCTGGCGGACTTTCGTCACCTCCTCCGTGCAGA
The DNA here is from genome assembly GCA_002423675.1 of Verrucomicrobia bacterium UBA5540. Lineage (GTDB taxonomy): Bacteria > Verrucomicrobiota > Kiritimatiellia > Kiritimatiellales > Tichowtungiaceae > Tichowtungia. The sequence goes on along the minus strand of DINM01000111.1, from coordinate 7,018 downwards.
GAACCCCGGACGGAACCTGGAATGAAATGGAGTTTGAAAATCCCGACACAACGACTCCGCAACACGAAATCATACAAAACGAACAACGTCAGGCGCTCTACGGCGCGCTCAAACAGCTCAAAGATACCTGTAAAAACGCCATAACGCTTTTCTATGTAAAGAATCTCTCCTATCGCGAAATCTCCGAACAGCTCGGAATCTCCACCAACACCGTCGGCAGCCGACTCGCCAAATGTCTCGAGAAACTGCACAAAGAGCTTCGGCGACGCCCCCTGTTTGAAAGGACCCCATCATGAAAGACCCCGCCAACTGGATCTGGGCCTATCTGCACAACGAACTGGCCCCGAAAGAAAAAGCTCTCTTTGAACAAACCTTGTTCAACGACCCGGATTTTCGCCGGAAGTTTGACGAATGCCGTTCCACCCACGAGCAGCTGCGCGCCCATCTACCGCATCTCGCCGAATCGGCACCCTCTAACCGGGTGCTGGGAAGCCTCCTTCTCGCCCAATGGGAAGCCGAACATCCCGAATACGCCGAAGCCGACCCCGTCGAACCGCCGCACCGGAAAATTCTTCACTTCGCCCTGCCGCTGGCCGCTGCCGCGGCCGCGGCCGTCCTTCTGCTCGCCCTCCCCTATCCTTCCATCCACTGGCAGCACACCGTCTGCGGAGCCGCCCCGCAGCTGCGCGGAGAAACCTCCGCGGCACCGCATTACACCCCGACACAGCTGAAACGCGCCGCACGCGAGCTGCAGGATACCGTCAACGCCGCAGGTCCGTTTCCTTCGCCCTGGAGTCTCAAAGTCAGCCTTCAGGAACTGGTCGATGGCGCACTCATAGTCGAAGTCGACGGGCACCTTCGCGAATCAGTTTTTTCCAGGGTTTGGAAAACGAACGCCTCGCTCGATGCCCTAGCGTCCAGAGTTTGGAACAAAAACTTCCAAACATTGGAAAACTTCCGCCAAAACATGCCAACGTTTGGAAAACAGATTGCTGACGACCTCTCCGCACAGGATCACCCATGACCCGTCGCCTCTGCCTAACCGGACTTCTGTTCGCCCTGCTGTCCGGCTGCCTGTCACTCCAAAGCCAGAGCAGTGCCGGGCCGTACATCCTCTGCCATCACAACTGGTGGAACTATTATCAACGCGGACGCCTCTACCTTAAAGACGGCCAATTCGACGACGCCCGCAAGGACTTTGAAACCGCCATGGGACTCCGTCCCGGCGCGCGTTACCCGTATGCACAGGAACGCTGGCGGGCGCGCACTTACGGCATGCATATGCTCGAAGGCTACTTCCCGCACCGCGAACTCGGCATCTGTCTGTTTGAGCTCAATCAACTCGATGCGGCGCTCAATCAATTGAACGCCTCCCTGCAAATGGAGCCCTCCGCCCGCGCAAAATTCTACATCAACCGCATTCAAAAACAGCTCGCCGCCGCCGCCTCTCCGCCCCGGATCGATATCGCAACCTGTCCCGAATGGACTGATGAACGAACCTTCCTGCTGCAGGGAACCGCGCACGGAACGAACGCCGTCGCCTCACTCACCATCAACGGGAATTCGGAATTTATTGAACTCGCGGCCGCTCAGATCCCTTTCCGGCGCGAAATTCCTCTCCACGAAGGCCGTAATCTGATTCGCATCGCGGCCGAAGACGTCGCGGGCGGAAAAACTGCTACCAACCTCGTCGTCATGGCGGACTGGACTCCGCCGCAAATCCACCTGCAGCGAACCGGATCCGCTCTCTCCGTCACCTGCCTCGACAACCTTGCTCTTCAGCATCTGCAGGTCAACAGCCGGGTCGTTCCTCCCGCAGGAAACGAAACCGCCTTCACCTGCCCGCTCAACGCCGCCGAGCCGCTCCGCCTGACTGCCGCCGACCGCGCCGGAAACCACACCGAATGGACTCTGTCGCAGAACGACTTGCTGCGCCTCGCGCAGAATCACGCCGCCGCACCGCCGCGCCTGCNNCACATTGCCGATGCCGGAAAAACCATCACCCTGTTCAATCCGGAGTACGCTCTGGATATTCGCGCAGAAGACGACACCGCGCTGCGCGCCGTCGAGCTGAACGGAAAAAGTCTGCTCGCCCAAACCATCCCGCTCTTCCGCACTCTGCAGCGTGTGCCGCTCTCCACCGGAATCAACCGGCTGGTCTTGACCGCAGAGGATACCGACGGCAATCGCACCGAGAAGCAGGTCAACGTAATCTATCGTCCGCCCGAATATCTGGATCGGGTTTACCGGTTGGCCGCCTCGCTCAGCCCCTTGGCCGGAGAAATTCCCAGCCCCGCATTCGCACGCCGGCTCAACGACCTCATCGGACATGAACTGACGATGGATCCGGTTCGTTTTTATCTGCTCGCCAATGAAAAAGAATCCCGGCAACTCCACAAAGAGCAGACTCTCTCCGACAGTAAACTGGCCGATCCCCGGACGCTGCTCCGGCCGGATCGCAAACTGAACCCCGACCTAACTTTCGTCACCCGCGTACTCAGCGACGGCCCCGGACAGACCGTTTACACACGGGTTCTCGATGCGAACAGCGGCAAAGAACTCTTCATTGAAGATGTTTATCTGGAAGATTCGCGCTGTCTCCCGCAGAAGATCAGCGGGCTGATTCTGAAAATCGAGCAGCACTTTCCGCTGATTCAGGCCGACGTCCGCCAACAGAATAACCGGCTGGTCATCGACGCGGGCGAAAAAAACGGCGCACAAAAAGGAATGCGGTTTCTCGTCATCCGTTCGGACGGACCGTTCGAGCAGGGCCGCGTGCTGCATGCCGGAAACCGCCCGGCAGAACTGGTCATTTCCGAGGTTGAGTCCGAAACCGCTCAGGTTATACTGCCGGGCAAACAAACCACCCCGTCCGTTCGGCCGGGAGATTATGTTTTTGCGCGATGAAAAAATGTTGTCATACGATTCTGCTCGGAGCGTTTTTACTGGCCGTTACNNCCGGCCGCACCGGCTCAGGCTCCGGCCGAGCCTGCGCCCGCGTTGACCTATCACGCTCTGGTGATCGGCATCGGCGATTATTCCGGAACCGGCTGGCCGCAGCTCGGCACCGCCCGCGCCGATGCCGAGGCCATCGGCGAAATTCTCCGAACCCGCTACGGCTTTAGCGTTACCCAACTGATAGATCGGCAGGCGACACAGGGAAATATTCTGCGGGCACTCGATCAGCTGATGAAGCTGACCCCCAACGATGCCCTGCTCATTTATTTTGCCGGGCATGGCTTTTATGATGAATCGATGGACGAGGGCTATTGGATTCCCTTTGGGGCGCATCGGCAGCGAATGGAACAGCCTGCCAAAGAGGACTGGCTGTGGAACAGCAGTATCAGCCGGATTATCAGCGCCTCGCCCGCCCGGCACATCCTGCTGGTTGCCGACACCTGCTACGGCGGATCGCTGTTCCGCGGAGAGGAAGAGGAGCCGGTCAAATCCGTCCGCTGGTATCAGCGGGCCATGGCCGTCCCGTCGCGCTATCTTATTACGAGTGGAAATCTGGAGCCTGTTCTCGACAGCGGCATCCACCATAGTGTCTTTGCGCAGGAAATCCTCAACTATCTGCAATACACGAAAAAAGATGTTTTCTCGGCCTCCGATGTCGCCGTATCAATCCGCTCAAAAGTCAGCCGCCTCACCGGACAGCTGGATCGCATGGGCCCGCTGGCCTCGCCAGCGAATGCGGGTGGCGAATTTGTCTTTATTCGTTCCGGAACCGAACTGGCGGCCGCCGCAGTTGAGAAACCGGACGGGGAGATCTTTCGCAGCATCGGGTCGGCAGATCATCTCCGGCATCTGGCATCCCAAGTGCAGGACGCCTCCTTTATCCGTCCGCGCATTCTCGCCTGCCTCGGCCCCTCCGGCGGCGACCCGGCTGAAGTCTCTCTCGTTCGCACCCGGCTTACAGATGCTCTCGACGCGCTCGGCGGAACGATTCTGGTTGAACGTCAGGCGTTCGACAGCCNNGGCCAGTCTTATTTTATTCGGCGAAATCATTCCCGACGGGGAACAGAAAGAAATTCATCTGCGGGTCGTCGATACCGAAACCTCCCGGGTGCTCAGCTCCGTGACGGCGTCTTTCAAAACCCGCGATGAAATGAATCGTGCCTGCCAAACGCTCGCCGGGCAGATCATTCAAACCGTCAACCGGGCCCGGCCGATCCTTCTTCCCGCAACCTGGACGAAATCCGGCCTCCTGCAAGCCAACTGGGGCCGGTTTCACGGCGCACGGATCGGCGATACGTTTGACATGATCACCCGCGAAAACCCCGGTACTGTCGCACAGACAGACGTATCGCACGGAACCGCCCGACTGCTCTCGCTGGATGAAAGTCAGTCGGTTTTTCAGGTCGAATGGAACGATGACGCAACCAACCGCCCCCCTACGCTGTGGTTGAAATCAGCTCTCTGATCACCGCATGATCGTTGGGTCCGTCTACACCGCGTCGCGCCGCACTGCGCATGAAGCTCACCGAGAAATGCAACAGTTCTGCTCCGTTGCATAAATCCTTCTTGGCCCGGATCCGCTCCCGATAGCTTTCAACGGTCTTCACGCTCAGGTTCATCATCTCGGCAATACTCTTGGGAACGTGCCCGCATCCCGTCAGGCAGAACACCTCCGCTTCGCGGCGGGAGAGGCCCGCTNNAATGAACCCCGCCGGTGTATCCGCAGAAGAAACATACCCGTCCGCTTCATCGCGGTGTGCCAACTCGGCATACAGGTCTTCAAACTCCGAATCGCACGCAAACGCAAGAACCGCCATCCCGGAAGCTCCGCGTTTAATCTTTTTAAGCGACGCCGTTTTCGTCCTGCACTTCAGGGAAATATTCACCACCGCGACATGCGGACGATGCTCGCGAATCAGCTCCTGAACCTCGTCAGCATCAGATGATACCGCACAAACCTCTATCTCCGGATCCTGTTCCAATCTTTCGATCAGCGTGCTCCGCAACAAACAGCGCCCCTGTGCAACGACAATCCGAATCACCTCGTCCATAATCCCTCCTGATTAAGTTTCTGCTTAATCAGTCGGATCGGTGTGGGGAAATCTTCCCATAAAAAACAAAAAAGTTGGGGGATTTCCCCGCAACGTCAAAAAGCCCCCCGGAATTCCGGGAGCTTTTTCTTTTAAGAAACCCACGCCCCTCCCGTACTTGGAAGGGCCGTCTGGTCTAATTTTTTTCGGATAAAGTCAGCTTCTTGCCGGACTTCAGCCATTCCCCAAGAACAATCTTGCAATACTTGCTCTTGGAAATGAGCATAGATTCTGCGCGCTTCTCCAGCTCATCCGCCATTTTCTTCGGCATATTAATGCCGATGGTCTGCGAGCCTTTTCCAATTGGATTCGTTGCCATAATACTTCCTCCCTTAGTAATAGAGAACGTACCGATATAATGATGCAATAATCAATCGTTTTGTGGTGATTTTCCCTGCAAATAAGTTCGGCGGAACCAAAAAGGCCCATTCCGACTCCGATTTCGGCCACACCGGCCCGTAAAAAAGAAAAATGAAATCATTTAGGCGCGACACAAAGATCATTATGGGCGCACTTTGTTTGAAAGAAGCTCCTCAATCGCGCGGCATATCCCTAAAAAATCAAGCGGCTTGGAAAACACCCGATCCGCCCCGAGAGTCTTCGCCTGATGCAAAAAGCTAATCGGCTGCAGACCCCGCATGGTCATGCCGCCCGACACGGCAATTACAGGAATGCCTCCGGATAATTCCCGGATCTTTTTTTTGATCTCCAGAATAACCTCCAGCCCATCTGATTCGGGCATGAAAATATCTGTGATCACAAGATCCGGTTTATTCTGCCGAAGTCGGTGAAGCCCCTCTCTTCCATTCGCCGCCAGCGTCACGATGTGACCAAACCTTCTCAAAAACTGTTCAAAAGCAGTTCGAAGAGCCTCATCGTCATCTATAATCAAAATCCTCGCCATTGGAATCCCCCGCAGGATTGAGCAGAACATTTCGTCGGCCCGTTCTTCATGCTGATCTCCTGCAACCGGTCAGTAATTTACCCTTTTTCAAAAATACTGCATGTCGGGGGATTGCCTGAAAACATGAGGATTTTTACCTGACAGCGCTAACGGGGATCAGAAGCCGCAACCTTGGCGAAGATTGGTGCCCCGGACAGGATTTGCTGCGCCTGTGGCTTGCCCTTCGGGGCCGCCGCGTTGCGTCAGCCTCACTGTGCTACTCTTGTGTGAACCTAAGGTTCTCATCCCGTCCCAATTCATCATTCATACTTCATCGTTCATCATTCTGAATGTGGTGCCCCGGACAGGATTTGAACCTGTAACCCTCAGATTCGAAATCTGATGCTCTATCCAGTTGAGCTACCGAGGCGACGGGGGAGAAGTATGAACTATTAATGATGAACTATGAAAGCGGATTCCTCGTTATCCGGAGAGGTTGGCGCACTTAAAACGAGCTGTAGAAATGGCGTCTATAGCTCATTTTATGGCCGCTCCGGCGAACTCCGGCACACCCGATACCATCTCAATCTTTGAGAGAACGACGACCCAAAAGCTCGCCCGCGCCATGCTGGAAATCGCCTGGATTCCAATGGTTGGAACTTTTTCTCGCCATTTTTCCGGGGTTTGGAACCATTTATCATAATTTAGAATCCGGCTTGACGCCTCCGGAGGGAGTAGAATATTGTTTCGTATATGAAATACGAAACGACTCCAATTTCTGTGGCAGAAGCCGCTAAAATTTTAAAAATAAGCGAACAGAGGGTTAGAACTCTCTGTAAGGAAAAAGGGGTTGATGCCAAAAAAATAGGTAAAACATGGATTATCGACAGAGGTAGTGTTTGCGAG
>DINM01000111.1:0-175 GCA_002423675.1 Verrucomicrobia bacterium UBA5540 | reverse complement strand
ATGGGTTGATATCCGGACATGTTGTTGCTGAAGATCATGTTGCATACGTTACAAAAAAAACATCTGCTTCAAAAAAACCACTTGCTCTCACATTTTTTTCAGGAGCAATGGGGCTTGATCTTGGGATAGAATCTTCTGGCTTCGATCTTCGTCTCGCATGTGAGTTAGATAAGTT
>DINM01000076.1 GCA_002423675.1 Verrucomicrobia bacterium UBA5540 | reverse complement strand
GAAGGGGGGATTCGAACCCCCGGTACGCCTTTCGGCGTACGGCGGTTTAGCAAACCACTGCTTTAAGCCACTCAGCCACCTCTCCGCAAAGGATGTTTTATGTATGATATTCAGTCGCACAGGGCAAGCGGTAAAGGCGTTTATCTCGCTTTGCGCTGCTGTTCCCACCAGTCAAGTTCGGTTTTATGACGTCCGGTGGTGCGGGCGGCAAATTTAAAGTAGAGGAAGGCATCGAGGAAGCTGCGGTGGCGCATAATGCGCTGAGCATTTTTCGGCGTCATCTTGAGGAAACGCGGCTGTCCGCTCATGATTTCAGCAATGTGGTGCGTGACGGCTTTCGGGATGCGGATGCGGTCAAGCTGGCGAATGTGTCGATGCGTGGCCTCAATAAGCGCGTCGGCGTGTGACAGGCCTTCGTTTTGCATGAGCTGCGATGCGACCCATTCGTGATATTCACCGAAGATGAGGGCGAAGAGCAGGGCGGGATCGATGTTGAAGCCGGCGGCGCGCCACCGGTCGATCTGGCTGAAGCTTTTTTTCAGCCAATGGGTTTTTGCTTCTCCGTCGGGCGCGTTGAACCAGGCCCCGAGCTCAGGGAAGAGGTGTTCGAAAACGTTGAGCTTGCAGCAAAGATCAAAGACCCGCGCCGCTTTACCGCAGCTGAGGAGTTTCTGGATTTCTTCGTAGAGACGCGATGAGGAGCAATCTTCGAGCCGGGCAGCGTGGTTGCAGATGGATTCGCGCGCGGCGGGATCGATATCAAAGCCAAGTGCGGCGGCGAAGCGGATGGCGCGCAGGATGCGAACGGGGTCTTCGACGAAGCGGCGGGCGGGATCGCCGATGACGCGCAGCAGGTGAGCATCCAGATCGCGCAGGCCGCCGGTGTAGTCGATAATGGAGAAGTCGGCGATGTTGTAGAAGAGGGCGTTGACGGTGAAGTCACGGCGAAGGGCATCTTCTTCGGGACTTCCAAAAACATTGTCGCGCAGGACAAGGCCGTTGTCGGCGACGCAGTGGCAGTTTTCGTCGCAGCCCTGGGGCTCGGGGGTCAATGCGCGGAAGGTGGAGACTTCAATGGTTTCGTTGTGAAAGTAGACATGAGCCAGACGGAAGCGGCGGCCGATGAGGCGGCAGTTACGAAATACCCGCTTCACATCTTCCGGCGTGGCGTTGGTGGCGACGTCAAAATCTTTCGGGTTGCGTCAGAGCAGAATATCGCGAACGCCGCCGCCTGCGAGATAGGCTGTGTATCCGACGTCTTTGAGGCCGTAGAGCACTTTAATTGCGGAAGGGCTGATTTGCTTGCGGCTGACGGTGTGGTCGGGGCGGGCTATAATTTGAGGATCCATAAGACGATAGAATTTCCAAGGTTTGGAAAAATGTAATTGGCACGGAGGATCGGGGAAAGAAGTTTTTTCCAAACATTGGAAAAATCAGACAGGTTCTCCGATTTGTTCCTGAATCCAGCGGAGGATGACGCTTACAATGTAAGCGACTTCTTTTTCGGTGAGATCGATGCCGCTTTTGATACCATGGAACTTTTCCAGTTTAATCCGGTCGCTGGTTCCGGTGGCGTGTTGTGCAATAAAAACGGGGTGTCCTTTGAGCGGAGTCTGACGGCCGTCGTTTTTCGGTTCAGCCGGCGCGATTCGTTTGTTGACGAAGTCGGTGGCATGAAGGCGGAGGATGTCGATCCCGCGCGACTGAACATATTCTTTTTCAGGCTCGCCCATCGCCGGAGAGACGATCTGCTTCGAGCGGGCAAGTTTCTGTTTTAGCGATTTCCATTGTTTGTCATCAATATTCTGCACGTTTCGTCTCCCTCCTTTCCGTGTGTAAACCAACTACAGCACAAGCCAGAGTATAGGGCGCAGACGGATGGGAGGCAAGGGGTAAAGAAAATCGTTTTCGAAACCGTTGACTTTGTGAAAAGTTCCTGTTTAATACGCGCTCTGTTTTTGCAGAAAACGCGCTCGTGGTGAAATTGGTAGACACGCAAGATTCAGGTTCTTGTGCCGCAAGGTGTGGAGGTTCGAGTCCTCTCGAGCGCACCATCTTACGATTGTATAAAAAAGCGTCCCCGAAAGGGAACGCTTTTTTGTTGTGCCGGGGAGTCCCCGTTTTATTTAGCAGCAGGAGCTTCAGGAACGGTTTCAGCGGCCGCGTCGAAATCCGGGGTATGATTTTCGATCGTTGCTTTGGCTTTCAGCTCATCGATATAAACCAGCAGCGCTTCCTGCTTTTTCTTTCCGGTCAGGTACTGCTGAAGCTGATCTTTCACTTCAGCCAGCGGACGGACAGAGGCTTGTTTGTGGTCGGTGACTTTGATGATGTGATAGCCGAACTGGGTTTCGATCACGTCGCCGATGGTTCCGATATCTTGCGAGAACGCGGCTTTTTCAAATTCCGGAACCATCTGTCCGCGGGTGAAGGTGCCGAGCGATCCTCCCTGTTTTTTACTGGGACAGTCTGAAACTTTGGAGGCGATTTCAGCAAAGTCGCCGCCTGCGAGGAGTTCGGCGTGGATTTTTTCAATGTCTTTCTTCTTCTGCGCCTTGGTCGCATCGGTATCTTCCGGGGTGAAAGCCACGAGGATGTGGCTGGCGGTTACGTTTTCCGGGACTTTAAAGGAGTCGATATTGTCTTCGTAGAATTTGGCAATTTCCGGAGCAGCGGCTTCGGCGACGTCAGCGGTTTTTTCATCGACCAGTTTACGAACCAGCCACTGTTTGCGCAGGTCTTTTTTCCAGTCAGCGAAGTCGATGTTGTTTTCAGCCAGTGCGTTAGTCAGCGAGCTGCCTGCCGGGGCGTTGGATTCAATATTGGAAATTTCCTGAGCCAGCTCGTCGTCGTTGACGGTCAGGCTTGATTTTTCAGCAGCTTGGGTGAGCAGGATGTTGGCGACCAGTGTGTCGGTTACGTTTTTGTAAATCTGTCCGGTCATCTGGGCGAGCTGTTGCTGCGGAATCTTGCGGCCCATCTGCATCATGTTCATTTGTACGCCCTGCATGATTTCGCCGTGCGTGATGTTTTCTCCGTCGACGGTTACAACGACGTCTGTTGCATCGATTGCCAGCGGGTTGGGCTGGAGGGGCTGCTCAAACAAATCCGGAGTTTGCTGATCGGGTTGGGCCAGATCAATGGATTCGGTTCCCGGTGTTGTAGCCTGTGCGGCTTCTTGCTGCGGTTCCTTCGAGCAGGCTGTAAACAAGCTCAAGAGAGCAGCGGCGGCGAAGAGACGGGTAACGTTTGTTTTCTTGACGAGCGTGATCATGTACAGAATTCTCCCTCTGATTGTTAAACCTTTTGCCGCGCACTCCATAGCGAGCAAGTGCGGTATATTCATATTTAAAGGGTTTTATGTCAATCCAATCGCTTTTAAATAACATTCGGAGAACATGGACCATGGATTCATTGAAACGTTCATTTAAATGTCAACAGTGCGGCGCCTGCTGCCGTTGGTCCGGCCACGTTCTGCTGATCGATACGGATATTACCCGTTTGGCCGCCGCCGCCGGGCTGTCCGAAGAGGCGTTTATTGCCCGGTATACCGAGCTGGCTGCCAATCGTTGCCAGCTGAGTCTGACTAACGCGCCCGACGGAAGCTGTATTCTCCTGAAAGAGAACCGCTGTTCGCTCTATAAGGCTCGTCCGGATCAGTGCCGTGACTTCCCGTTTGGCTGGCGGGTCGCAGAGGGGTGCCCCGCACTGGATGCGCCGGATGAAACCGGCGCAGTTTAAGCGTTGAACAGAACCCCGGTTTTAAAGATAATCACCAGCCTGAATTCATTTTAAACAAAAGGAGACCCTCCGCATGTCCGTAATTGAAGCCAATGAAATTTTGAACATCCTGCCGCACCGTTATCCCTTTATGCTCGTCGACCGCATCCTCGAGATTGAAGAAGGCAAACGGATCGTCGGCATCAAAAATTTGACCTTCAACGAGCTGTTCTTTCAGGGCCACTTTCCCGGCAAGCCGGTTATGCCCGGTGTTCTGCAGATGGAAGCCATGGCGCAGGTCGCCGGCATTCTCCTTAACAAAATGTTCGGCGGCGAAGGCAAGATCTCCTTTTTTGCAGCCATTGATAATGCCCGCTTCCGCCGGCCCGTTGTACCCGGCGACCAGCTCCGGATGGAGATCGATATTGTCAACGCCAAGCCGCGCCTTTCCAAAGTACACGCCAAGGCGTTTGTCGAAGACAAGCTGGTGTCTGAAGCCGATCTGATGTTCAGCTCCGCAGGATAATCGGAATATGAGCAATATTCATCCCACAGCAATTGTCAGCGAAGGTGCCGTGCTCGGTGCGGACGTTAAACTGGGAGCGTACAGTATCGTCGGCCCCGGTGTGAAAATCGGCGATGGTGCTGAATTAATGGCGCACGCGGTCGTCGATGGAAACACAACGATCGGAGCAGGGTGCATTATCCATCCCTTTGCCCGCGTCGGTGGCCCCACGCAGGATCTCAAATTCAAAGGCGGCGCGCCCGGCGTGATCGTCGGCGACAAAACCGTCATCCGCGAATGCGTCACCATTAATGCCGGTACAAACGACGGTGAAATGACTGAAGTCGGATCCGGCTGCCTGCTCATGGCCTACAGCCATGTGGCTCACGCCTGCAAGGTCGGAAACGGTGTGATCATCGCCAACGGCACCCAGCTCGCCGGCGATGTCATCGTAGAGGACTTTGCCATCATTGAAGGGCTTTCCGGAGTTGTTCAGTTCCGCCGGATCGGAACGATGGCATTCCTCGGCGGGTACACCAAAGCCACCAAAGACGTTCCGCCGTATATGATTGCCGATGGGCTTGATGTCGAAATTCGCGGGTTCAATAAAATCGGCATGGAGCGCCGCGGTGTCTCCGAAGAATCCCGGGCCGCGATCAAAGAGGCGTACCGGCTTCTATACCGGCAGAAGGCGCCACTGGCCGAAACGCTTGAAAAAATGGAAAAAGAGCTGCCCTCCACGCCGGAAGTACAGCACCTGATCAACTTTATCCGCACATCAAAAGTCGGAATCGTGAGATGAGATGAAAAACGGCCAGCTAGCGGATTTACTGCAGCAAACGGAACTCTTTACACCGGAACAGGTGAAGGGACTTCTACCCGCCGTTGCCGAAGCGGGTGCCGCCTTCACAGAGACGGTCGTTGAGACAACCGGAGTTAAAGAAGAACTTTTTCTCGAAAAACTGGCCGGTGTGATGAATCTGCCCTTTATGCGGCTGGCCAAAGCAGAGATTGACCCCGAGTTGCTCGCCAAAGTTCCGCCCAAAGCCGTATTTCAATACAACATCATGCCGGTCTCCGAAGAAAACGGGGCGCTGTGCATCGCCACCGCCAATCCGTTGCAACCCGGCTTGATTGATGCCATGCGACTCGTCACCGGCGGACGCATCAAGCTGGCACTCAGTCCGGCCAACGATATCGCGGCCGCAGCGAAGCGTCTCTATGGTGTTGGTGCCGAAACGCTCGACCGCATGATGCAGGACGACGACCGTATCACCCTCGACGAAGAAGGCCTCTTCAAGCAGGACCTCAGTGAACTCGATCAAGAAGCCTCCGTCGTTAAATTCGTTAACCAGATTATTTGGGAAGCACATCAAAATCGCGCCACGGATATTCACATTGAACCGCTGGAAGTCGATCTGCGCATTCGCTATCGCATCGACGGGGTTTTGATTCAGACCCCCGTTCCCGCCACGCTCAAACGGTTTCAGTCTTCCATCATCTCGCGCATCAAGGTCATGGCCAATATGGACATCGCCGAAAAACGTCTGCCGCAGGATGGGCGCATCAGCCTGCGCATTCAGGGCGAAGAAATCGATGTGCGTGTCTCCACCATGCCGACGGTTTACGGCGAAAGCGTCAGCCTTCGTCTGCTTCTGCGCGGAAGCGGCATGATCGGCATGGAGCAGCTTGGCCTTAGCGCTCCGGACGAAAAAATTCTCAAACGTATGATCACCCGTCCGCACGGCATCCTGCTCTGTACAGGCCCGACCGGTTCAGGGAAATCCACCTCGCTCTATGCTTGGCTGCACACCATTAACTCGGTCGACATTCGCATCATGTCCGCCGAAGACCCGATCGAATACGAAATGGCCGGCGTCAATCAGGTACAGATGAAGCCCGAAATCGGGCTCACCTTCGCTCACGCCCTGCGCACCTTTTTGCGTCAGGATCCCGATGTTATTATGGTCGGAGAAATCCGCGACCGCGACACTGCGGAAATATCCATCCGCGCCGCGCTCACCGGTCATCTTGTTTTCAGTACGCTGCACACCAACGACTCCGCCGCCAGCATCAGTCGTCTGCTCGACATGGGAATCGAACCGTTTCTCGTCGCCTCTGCCGTCGAAGGCATCGTCGCGCAGCGCCTTATCCGCCGGCTTTGTCCCTCTTGCCGCAAGCCGCTTGAGCTGGATGAGGCAAAAAAAGAGATGCTGCGCAAAGAAGGGTTTCCGGTCGAGAAACTGGCCGAACATCCGGTTTATGAACCGGCCGGATGCGATGAATGCCGCAGCTCCGGCTTCAAAGGCCGCACCGGCATTTACGAAATTTTAACCGTAGACGATCATATTCGCCCGCTTATCATCAATCGCGCTCCGGCCAACGATATCAAACGCGAGGCCATGCGCCACGGACTTCATACCCTGCGCGAGGATGGCTGGCGGCAGGTTTTAGCGGGCGTCACAACGATCGAAGAAGTTCTGCGCGTCAGCGAAGACGATGAAGAGGATTGATTCGTTTTCCAAACCTTGGAAAATGAATCTGCAAACCGGCTTCGCCGGTTCCAAGGTCTGGAAAAAATTTGCCCCGTTTTTCCAATGGTTGGAAACATGGACTCAGTTTAGATCGGCCAGCAGGTTTTTCAGCGCTGTTTCCGAGCCGAGCACCTCTTCGTCGAACTGCGCCAGCTTGTTCAGTCCCTTGCTCACGGTCTCTTTGGTAGACGGCGTAATGTGTTCCGGGTGATCGTAGAGATCCTGAATCAGTTTCTGCAGAGCGCGGCTCAATTTGCCGCGCGGCGTGGTTTCGTCGTCCCGCAGTCCTTTGCTGATGCGTGTCCAGGCAGCTTTGTAGATTTCGAGCAACAGATTATGCAGATCCTCTTGTTTGTCGGAGGTTGTAAACTGCTCGAGCAGACCGGACAGACTGGCGGTGGAAAACCCGCCGGTCGCTTCGGCGGCGGCATCCAATGAGTTTCTTTTACGCGAATGGTTAGCCAGCACTTCCTTGATGCCGGCGATCAACGTATTCGGCGGGCATTGCATCTTAACGAAAATCTTCTGAACGCCAAGCGGGCCGACTTCGTCGATTAAATCGCGCACGTGACCGCTGGAGAGGACGACAACCGGCAGGGTTCTCAGATGCGTGTTGGCGCTCGAGCGGATCTGGCGGAGCAGATCCACACCGCTGACTACAGGCATATGCAGATCCAGCACCAGCAGATCGGGCATAAACTGCTCTAATTTACTGATTGCTTCGCGACTGTCGTTCAGTGCATCGACCATAAAGCCCTCGTGCTGGAGGCGCGCTTTATAGAGCGTCGTCACAAACGGATCGTCATCCATTAGAAAAATCTTTTTCATCCTGTTTTGTCGGGATCGGCCTTACTTTTTTGTCAGGGCGGATACTAGGAACGTGATCGCCGGAGCGCAATAGCAATCCTGTTAAAATCACCGGGATTCGGCTGGTTGCATTTTTTACGAAAATCGTTAATCTGCTCGCCGAAAAGAGGCGTTCATATGCAAAAAACAGATTGGGTCTCCATTGGAATTAAACTGCTGGGTATCTACATCAGTGTTCTGGCGCTCATCGGGGCCGGTTCGGTACTTCTAGGAACACTGATTCAGCTTATATTTAAAGGCGACACTCCCTTTAAAGCTGTGTTTATCCGGTTGCTTGCGGGGATGATTCAGCCGCTGGTTCAGGGCGCGGTCGGTTGGCTTCTGCTTAAGAAATCCGGCTGGTGTCTACGGAAAATCGGATTAGGAGACGAGCCGCCGCAGATGTAATTTAAAAACAAAAAGGGAGGACAGTCATGGGAAGTCGCGGAATAGAAATTGTCGGTATGGACGTTAATGAACTGCTGACGCTCCTGAATAAAGCATTGGCCGATGAATGGCTGGCGCATTATCAATACTGGGTTGGCTCCAAAGTCGTCGCCGGGCCGATGAAAGATGCCGTCATCGCCGAGCTGGTACAGCATGCCACCGAAGAAATGGGTCATGCCGAACTGCTCAGCACACGCATCACCCAGCTCGGCGGTACACCGGTGCTCTCGCCTGCCGATTGGTTCAAGCTCACCAATTGCGAATACGAACCGCCGACGGATCCGTTTGTGCAGAACGTGCTCGAACAGAACATTCGCGGTGAACAGTGCGCCATCAGCGTGTATGACAAGCTGATGAAAATAACGCGCGACACCGATCAAATCACCTACAATCTGGCTCTGCAGATCATCGAGCAGGAACTGGAGCACGAACAGGATTTGCAAGACCTTCTCGAAGACCTGCAAATGATGGTCAGTCACTACGGCATGAAAAAATAATTCGCCCGTCGCAACTATCCGGCGGACGATACTCCGTCGCTGGGNNCGGTAGCGGTTTGTGATCGGCATGCGGCGGTCGCGCCCGAAAGCTTTTGGCGTGATTTTGATGCCGGGCGGGCCTTGTCTGCGTTTGTATTCGCTCAAATCGACCAGCCGAACGGCTTTGCGCACGGCGGCTTCATCAAACCCGGCGGCAAGCATGGCGTCGATGCCCATATCTTTTTCCACATACGCTTCGAGAATCGGGTCGAGAATTTCGTAGGGCGGAAGCGAATCGCTGTCCTTTTGATCGGGACGCAGCTCGGCGGATGGCGGGCGCTCAATGGTGGAAGGCGGAATGGCAATGCCTTGTTCATTGCGCCAGCGGCAGAGGTCGAACACCAGCGTTTTGGGAACGTCTTTGATGACGGCGAAACCGCCGGCCATATCGCCGTAGAGGGTACAGTAGCCGGTGGCAAATTCGCTCTTGTTGCCGGTGGTAAGCACCAGCCAGCCGTTCTTGTTCGAGAGCGCCATAATCAGCGTGCCGCGAATGCGCGCCTGTAAATTCTCTTCAGCCAGCCCGGGCGTCGGGTTCCAGACCTTGGACAATTCNNGTGTGGAATCCGACGCCGAGGTTGGCGGCGATTTCTCCGGCATCGGAGAGCGTATCGTGCGACGAATACTGCGACGGCATGGTGACGGCCGCGACGCGGTCGGCGCCGAGCGCATCGACCGCAAGCGTGAGTACGAGCGCAGAGTCGATTCCACCGCTGACCGCAACGACGGTTTTCTTGAAGCCGTTTTTGTTCACATAATCGCGCAGGCCGAGCTTAAGCGCTTCATAAATCTCTTCGAGCGGTTCCGGAGTTTTCCAATCATTGGAACCCATGAGTGTGTATTCCTGAAAAAGCGGGGCGCGGGTTGTGACCGTACCGTTGGCATCGAAGGCCATGCTGCCGCCGTCGAAGACCAGTTCATCCTGTCCGCCGACCTGATTACAGAAGAACAAAGGCGCTTTCAGTTTTTTCGCTGCGGCGGAAAAAACTTCTTCACGTTCGAGCCGTTTGCCGCGGTGATAGGGCGAGGCGGAGAGATTGATGACGAGGTCGGGCTGTTTTGCCGCGAGTGCATTGCAGGCAGCTCCGTCGGGCAGCCACGAGTCTTCGCAAATCTGGATGCCGACCTTGTTGCCGAAGGCCTCGAAGACGAAGGCTTCGTGTCCGGCATCGAAGACGCGCTTTTCGTCGAAGACGCCGTAGTTGGGCAGCTCGTGCTTGAGGCGCACGGCCGCCACCTTGCCGCCGTCGAGCAGCTGGACCGCGTTGTAGGCGCGCTCGCC